>CAWUUZ010000028.1:0-3311 GCA_963925745.1 uncultured Pseudomonadales bacterium | reverse complement strand
GATTACCTCAGACCCCTTATCCATAGAGGGTATTCGCTATATTCCACTGTTCCGTTATGAATCACTGTTGGCGGTAGGCAAATCACACCCCTGGGCACAAAAAACGCAGATTCAGCCTGCGGACCTCGCCAATGAAACGTTGATCGCCTATCCGGTCGACAAGCAACGGCTCGATATCTACCGAGAGTTTCTGACACCCGCTGGCATAGAGCCCAAGGCGATTCGTACCGCAGAGTTAACCCTAATGATGATTCAGTTGGTTGCCAGTGGACGAGGCGTGTGCTGTCTACCCAATTGGGCCATGACCGAATATACCGACAAAGACTATGTGCGCACGCTGTCATTGGGCACGGGTGTTTGGGCGACGCTATACGCAGCTGTTCGGGCTGATCAACTCGAGGCACACTATATGTCCGACTTTATCGATTGCGCGAAAGCGCACAGCTTCCAGCATTTGAAAGGCATAAAGCCCGCCGACACGTAAACACAGCATTCTGCATTCTGCCAGCGCCAACGCCCAGTTCGTTTCCCATTCGATTGTCACCTGTACCTGCCCAGAGTGAAACAGGGTTTGTTATACCAACCAAAAAGGCAACACAAGCAGCCCATAGCGAAAGATTTTTCCCACTGCTATCCAAGCCATACAGCTGATGGTCGGCAGTTTCATTGCGCCGGCCGCAATGACCAGAGGGTCCCCTAGAATGGGCACCCAGGACCAAAACAGCATGATAGCGCCATAGCGGTTTAGGTAGGGATGTGATTTGGGGGGGGATTGTGGTTTAGAACGAGAGAAAAACGCCCGAAGGCCCATACCCATGTAGAACGACAGGTAAGCACCCAATATATTGCCGACAGAAACAACCAGCCAACCGGTCCAAGGGCTTAACCCATCAGACAGCAGATAGACAAAATACACCTCTGAGGTGCCTGGTAAGAGGGTGGCAGATAGAAAGCCATTAAAAAAAAGACTGATCAATTCAAGTGTCATGATAATAGGCCTGCGAACCACGCAGGCCCGTTATATAACTGTCTAGAGAATAAACAACCAAGCAGCACAGACAACGGATAGCACGGTGGCTGTTCCGTAGAACAGTACCAACATAAACCATTCATTGCCCTTGATGTGCAAGTCATGCAACGCATGATAGATGCGGTGCACGGTATGGTAAAGCGTGGTCGATATTATCAGAAATAACGCTGTTTTACCTATCCAGTTTTGTAGCCAACCCATTACCAGGGTATAGCTGTCATTGTCGCCACTCTGGGTAAAAATAAAGCCAGTGATGATCGCCAACACAGGAATGATAAAGGCGACGACCATGCCACCAGCGCCAAACAGTGACCATGCAATGGGTTCATGCGATCGTTTAAAGGTATTCATGATTATTTTCCTTTGTCATTATTCCTAAATCGTCATCCAGAGGAGCCAAGCACTCACCAGGACCCACACGACATAGTGACCTGTCTTGACCCACGCATCAGGCACCCTAAAAGATCCCAAGCGAATAACGAGAATTTTAGGTGTCAGCATAAACCAGGTATAGGCATGCAATACCGCTGCTGCAAAAACAACCAGATGCAATAAGGCGCCTACCGGACTCGTGCTGAGGGCAATCCATTCGTTAAACGGTTCTGCTCCCTGAAGTAACCGAAGTAGTCCGGTCATTAACCACAGTGCATAGAGAAAAACCGGTACGCTGGTTGCCTCTCGTAACATATAGAAACGGAAGAAGCTGTTTTGTAACCACCAAGTCGCTGACTGTGGTTGCTGATATGGCTTGCGGCTCATTTCTTACCTCCTGCCATGCTGATGAGGTTCAATCCATAATCCAGAGTGCTGTCTAGCTTGCCCTGGTTAATGGCTGCTGCCGGGTCGACGTGTTTAGGACAGACTTCAGAACAAAATCCGACAAAGGTACAACTCCACACGCCCTGCTCACTGTTAAGAAATGGCATGCGTTCGTCTGAACCCTGATCGCGGCTGTCTTGGTTGTATCGGTAGGCAAGGGCTAACACTGCGGGGCCTAAAAATTCAGAATTGCGACCAAACTGTGGGCAGGCTGCATAGCACAGTCCACAATTAATGCACTGACTGAATTGCTTGTAACGCGCAACCTGGGCTGGCGTTTGCAAGTATTCACCCTCTGAAATGGGCTGCTCGACCTTGCGGATGAGATAGGGTTTAACAGTCTCTAGCTTTTGCACAAATCCTGAAATATCGGCAACCAGATCGCGCTCTATGGGAAAGTTGGCGAGCGCTGCAATGGTAAAGTGGCCCTTATCGATATAATCGCGCAAAAATGTTTTGCAGCCCAATTTGGGGACACCGTCGATCATAAAACCACAGCTTCCGCAAATTGCCATTCGGCAACTCCAGCGAAAACTCAGGCTGCTGTCTAAATTGTCCTTGATGTAATTCAAGGTTTCCAGAACCGACAAATCAAAGTGGTAAGGCACCTCGAACTCTTGCGGCCAAGGTTTTTCATCCATTTCAGGTCGGTATCTTTGGATGGTCACTTTGATGGTCGCATGTCCTTTGACGTTACTCATGTCATACCTCCTTTACGTTTGCGGCATCGCCGTAAGCGCGGGCAGCAGGTTGTGAGGTTGTTATCACAACATCTTGATACGCTAGTGTGGGTGCAGAATTTGGCTGCCAATAGGCCAATGAATGCTTGAGATAATCAACGTCATTGCGCGTGTTAAAACTATCGAGGCGTTGGTGACTGCCACGCGATTCCATACGATTGGCCGCAGAATGCGCCATTGCTTGTCCCACATCCAAAAGGAACCCCAATTCAATGGTGTATAGCCACTCAGTGTTAAAGGTGCTGCTACCATCGTGAAGGCCCACATGGCGGTATCGGTCCTGTAACACCGCCAATTTTTCGCAGGTAGATTTCAAGACGTCATCCTTTCTGAAAATACCCACGCCCTCTTCCATAACGTCAGCGAGGTCTTTTCGAATATCGGCGGTCTTTTCAGTGCCCTTGGCGGTGCGCAAGGCGGTCCATTTGGCTTGCTGTTCTGCTACCTGATCGGCAACATCACCAAACTGAGGCATATCAGCATGGGCTGCATGCAATGCTGCTTGCTCACCGGCTACTTTGCCATAGACGCCTAGCTCTGCTAATGAGTTAGAACCCAGTCGATTGGCACCATGTAATCCTGAACTCGCACATTCACCTACCGCATAGAGACCGGGCATGGGCGTTTCTGCACGGATATTGGTCTGAATACCACCCATGGTGTAATGCACAGTAGGACGGACGGGAATCGGTGCATGGACGGGGTCAACACCCATATAAGCC
>CAWUUZ010000027.1:0-7833 GCA_963925745.1 uncultured Pseudomonadales bacterium | reverse complement strand
CCACGGTTGTCAACATCCAGTACCTTAACAACCACTTCCTGACCTTCAGTTAACTCTTCATCAACGGTCTTTAGGCGACGCTCACAGATCTGTGAAATGTGAACCAAACCGTCCTTACCTGGCAAGAAGTTAATGAACGCACCGAAATCAGCGATACGAACAACCTTACCACGGTAAATAGCACCAATTTCTGCTTCAGCAGTGATGGCCAGAATGCGGTTTTTCGCATCAAGCATCGCTTCTTGGTTAGGTGCATAGATACGGATCGTGCCATCGTCAGAAATATCGATTTCTGTCTGGGTTGCTTCAGTTAGGGCACGAATGACTGCGCCGCCCTTACCGATAACGTCACGGATCTTGTCAGCGTCAATTTTCACGTTTTCAAAGGCAGGCGCATTAGGCGACAGCTCTGGACGTGATGCACTGATAACCTGTGCCATCTCAGCCAAAATGTGGATACGGGCGTCATACGCCTGTTCCAAAGCGCTTTCCATGATCTCTTCAGTGATACCCTGGATTTTAATGTCCATTTGAAGTGCTGTAATACCCTTTGCAGAGCCAGCCACTTTAAAGTCCATGTCACCCAAATGGTCTTCATAACCTAGGATGTCAGTCAGGATTGCAAAGCCATTGTCTTCTTTGACCAAGCCCATTGCGATACCCGCAACTGGCGTCGTCACAGGAACACCGGCATCCATCATCGCCAAAGACGTACCACAAACGGAAGCCATAGAGCTAGAACCGTTTGATTCAGTAATTTCAGATACCACACGAATGGTATAAGGGAATACTTCGTTGTCTGGCAAGGTTGCTGCAACACCGCGGCGTGCCAATCGGCCATGGCCAATTTCACGACGACCAACACCACCCATACGACCGGCTTCGCCGACACTGAATGGAGGGAAGTTGTAATGCAGCATAAAGGGGTCGTTTGTGAAACCAGATAGGTCATCGACCATCTTCGCATCACGCTTCGTACCTAGGGTACAGACCACCAATGCCTGAGTTTCACCACGGGTGAACAGGGCAGAACCGTGTGCACGTGGCAATACGCCAACTTCAACTTCAATAGCACGGACAGTCTTGTTGTCGCGACCATCAATACGTGGCTCACCAGCAACCACACGCTGACGTACCAAACGCTTTTCTACCTTAGAGATAGCAGCCTTTACATCATCAGCATTGACGCCAGATTCTGCATTAACCAAGGCCGCTACGGCATCAGTTTTGATTTGTGACAACAGGGCATAACGCTCCATCTTGTCAACGATACGGTAAGCTTCACCGACACGCGCTGCAAAATCAGACTCGATCGCTGCTGTTAAAACGGCATCGGCAACAGGTGCGCTCCAATCCCAAGTAGGCTTGCCCACTTCAGCTTTGAATTCTTTGATGGCTGCAATAACACCCTGCATGGCTTCATGGCCAAACAAGACAGCACCCAACATGACATCTTCAGACAGTTCTTTTGCTTCAGATTCAACCATCAACACAGCTTCGTCTGTACCTGCAATGATCATGTCGAGATCAGATGCGCGGTAATCAGAGACGTCTGGGTTGAGCTTATAACCTGTTTCTTCGGTGTAGCATACGCGTGCTGCAGCGATAGGACCGGCAAAAGGAATACCAGAGATAGACAGGGCAGCAGAGGTTGCCAACATGGCACAGATATCAGGATCTTCATTGCGATCAGCACTGATCACGTTGATGATCACCTGAACTTCGTTCATGTAACCCTTAGGGAACAATGGACGAATTGGACGGTCGATAAGACGCGAGGTAAGGGTTTCTTTCTCGCTTGGACGGCCTTCACGCTTCAGGTAGCCACCAGGGATCTTACCGATAGCATAATATTTTTCTTGGTAATGAACAGACAGTGGGAAGAAATCCTGACCAGGACGTCCTTCTTTAGCGCCGACTACAGTGGCCAATACCATGGTGTTACCCATTGTACAGATAACGGCACCGGTTGCCTGACGTGCTACTTTTGCTGTTTCAAAGGTAACTTCATGGTTACCAAATTGTACGGTCTTACGCTGTGGGTTTAGAAATTTCATTCATTTATCCTTTTTACAAATCAAACAATATCCAGATACCACAGAGCGCTTCTATTACTGCTTCCTCACAACCGAACCCAGGGTTCAATCGGCAAAGAGGCAATGATAGAAGCACTCGTCTCTATAGTACGCTGGCCAACTTTATTTACACTCTGTGTGCCTAACGCAGTTTTGCTAGCAAGCAGTTTAGCTGCCTTACCCAACAATCGTGGCACAAGAGAGGTTTACTTCAAGAAAAAATAACAGGCCTAAAGGCAAAAAGACCCCTTCTGGGGTCTTTTTTAAGGCTGGTTTAACGACGCAGACCAAGACGGCCAATGAGCGTGGTATAACGAGAAACGCTCTTGCGCTTCAGGTAATCCAGCAACTTACGACGCTGGTTAACCATACGGATCAAGCCACGACGTGAGTGGTGGTCTTTACCATGTGCCTTAAAGTGAGACTGTAGTGCTTCAATGTTACCAGTCAACAGTGCAACCTGTACTTCTGGTGAACCAGTATCGCCTTCGGCCTGCTGGTATGAAGTTACAATTTCAGCTTTCTTTTCTGGGGTTAGTGCCATGTTACTTTCACTCCAATAATGAATATGCTGGTTGGCATGGTTACACACCAACTGAATTCAGGTCTCCGCCATGCATATTAACAGCGGTATCTGGCTCAGTACGATCCGAGCGCGCGGATTATAGCGAATTTTGTTTAGGAATTACAGTTAATTACGCGAATAGGGTCTATTTCGCCAAGGCGTTTTACCTGGCCAATCCCCACAAGAAGACCGGTGGCTTTTTCAAACACCCGATACTGTGTTTCCGATACCGCATAGCCGTCAGTGAGGCCGGCAGGATTACCATGAACAAAGGGAATGGTCTGGGCTTCATCAAGGCTGATCGCGGGCCAATCCATAATCATCGCGTCCACTGGCAGCATGGCTGCAAGCACTGCTTCTGCATCGGAGGCTTCTGGATCAATGGCACCCGCTAAGACAAAGGGTCCATGCTGTGTTCGATGTAACTTGCTAACCGCTGCACCACAACCGAGCAACTGTCCCAATTCGTCAACGATGCTGCGAATATAGGTTCCCTTGCTACAGTGAATGGTGAGATCCAATTCCTGAGGACGGACGGCGTTGAGTTCACTTTTAAAAATGGTGACAACGCGCGATTTGGCTTCGACGGGGATACCCGCACGGGCCAATTCGTACATCGGGCGACCATTGACCTTTAACGCCGAGAATATCGGCGCGACCTGGGTAATGGTGCCGCTAAAATGGGCCCTGAGTAACGCCTCAACATCTGCCGCAACAATGTCAGGCACAGGCTTTTCAGCCACTACCTGACCATCCATATCACAGGTGTCAGTTTGAATACCCAGTCGTGCGGTGACTTCATACGTCTTATCGGAATCGAGCAACAGCTGTGAAAACTTGGTCGCCTCTCCAAAGCAGAGTGGCAGCAAGCCGGTCGCTAACGGATCCAAAGCCCCAGTGTGGCCAGCTTTTTGCGCCTGAAGCTTCCATTTCACATGTTGCAAAACACCGTTGGAACTCATCCCTGATGGCTTGTTAACCAACAACACACCATGGATACGCTTGCCTTTACGTATTCTCGTTCTCGCCATCGGTATCTTCAGCCCTAGAATGTTCAGGGCCCATGGCCTCTTTAATCAATTTGTCCATGCGGGTAGCGGAACCCAACAGCGGATCATAATGAAATCGCAACAACGGCATGACCCGCAATTTTATGGCAGATGCCAACAGTGTTCTTAAAAAACCCGAAGCGCCGTTTAAGACTTTTTCGCTGGTGGTACGGGTGTCTTTGTCGTCATTCAAACTCATGCAGGTAAAGTAAACGTCGGCATACCCTAGGTCTTTGCTGACCTTTACCTCGGTAACGGTCACGATGCCCACACGGGGATCCTTGACTTCCTGCTGGATGATGACAGACAGGTCTTTTTGCATCTGGTCGGCTATCCGACGCGTGCGACTGTATTCTTTTGCCATGATACATTCCTACTCTATAAAAAAAGGGGCTTTTTGGCCCCTTGATTCACTGCCAACGATCGGTTTATTAGTCGATCGTTCGGGCAATTTCCTTCACATCGAAGACTTCAATCTTATCGCCAGGCTGTACATCAGTGTAGTTCTTCACACCGATACCACACTCGGTACCGCTTCGAACTTCCTGTACATCGTCTTTATAACGACGCAAGGATTCCAATTCGCCTTCATAGATAACGACGTCTTGACGCAAGACACGGATCTTCTTGTTGCGGTGGACCGTACCTTCAATCACCAAGCAACCAGCAATCTGGCCATACTTGGGTGAGTTGAATACGTCGCGAACCTCTGCAACACCGACAATATCTTCGCGCAATTCTGGCGCCAACATACCGTTCAATGCATCACGCACGTCATCGATAATGTCGTAAATAACACTGTAGTAACGTAAGTCGATGCCACTGCGCTCAATGATGTCACGCGCCTGACTGGATGCACGCACGTTAAAGCCAAAGATGACGGCCTTAGCTGTGACTGCAAGGTTGGCATCAGACTCAGTGATCGCGCCAACACCACCACCGATGATATTCACCTTCACTTCATCAGTACCCAGCTTGAGCAACGAACCCTTCAAGGCTTCTAAACTGCCCTGAACATCGGTTTTGATCAGCAGGTTTAGCATAGACACTTCACCAGACGTCATATCACTAAACAGGTTATCAAGCTTGATGGATTTCTGATGCGCCAATTCATTCTGACGCATTTTTTCACGGCGGTTGGCTGCAACTTCACGCGCTTTCTTTTCATTGGCGACGACAATAAAATCATCACCCGCTTCAGGCGTGCCATCGAGACCCAATATCTGGATAGGAATGGCTGGACCTGCAGAATCTACTGGCTTACCTTTCTCGTCGAGCAAGGCACGAACCTTACCGTATGACTGACCGGCTAGAACGATGTCACCTTTTTTCAGTGTACCGTTCTGTACCAATACGGTTGAAACCGCGCCACGTCCCTTGTCTAAACGAGACTCAACAACAACACCCTTTGCTGGTGCATTGTGAGTGGCCTTAAGTTCCAAAACTTCTGCCTGTAGAAGAATGGCGCTTAGCAATTCTTCAATACCCTGTCCGGTGTGTGCAGATACCTGCACAAACTGTGTATCACCACCCCATTCTTCCGAGATGACGTTACGCTGACTCAATTCATTGGTCACACGCTCAGGATCGGCGCCTTCTTTGTCCATCTTGTTGATCGCAACAACCAAGGGCACACCTGCTGCACGTGCATGCAGGATGGCTTCTTCAGTTTGTGGCATAACGCCATCGTCTGCTGCAACAACCAAGATCACAACATCGGTGCTCTTAGCACCACGGGCACGCATGGCAGTAAACGCCGCGTGTCCAGGGGTGTCTAGGAAGGTAATCATGCCGTTTGGTGTATTCACATGGTAAGCACCAATGTGCTGGGTTATGCCGCCAGACTCGCCTGCTGCTACGCGGGTGTCACGGATATAGTCCAACAGGGACGTCTTACCATGGTCAACGTGACCCATGACAGTAACGACCGGCGCCTTGGTGACCAAGTCTTGGCTGTAATCAACACCAGCAATCAGGCTGTCTTCCATCGCGTTTTCATTGACGATAAAGAACTTCTGACCCATTTCTTCAACCACCAAAATAGCGGTGTCCTGGTCTAGAACCATGTTCGGGTTTGCTACCACGCCCATTTTGAACAGTATCTTGACGACTTCAGTCGACTTGGCAGAAAGTTGCTGTGCCAAATCGCTCACAGAAATACTTTCGCCGATACCCACTTCACGCAACATTGGTGTGGTTGGCTGTTGGAACTGGTGATCACGACGTTTGCTCTTACGACGACGACGACGACCGCCGCCCTCTTCATTATCGCCAATCAATTCCAGCATCTGTTGGTGCTTGTTACCCTTTGGCCGCTCAGCTGGACGGTGATGCGCTGCCGCATCCTTGTCTTCCAACTGCTTGGGCTTACGGGAAATAGATTTCTTGCTGTTAGCACGGTCAGTGACGACTTTAGCGGCTTCATTAGGTGCATCAGCACCCTGCTTTCCAGGTGCACGTCTAGCGGTCGCATCCGTGTTAGCAGGTGTTGCAGTTAGTGCTGCCTGCTTGGCTTCTGCAGCGGCTTTTTTAGCTACTTCGGCCTCTGCTGCCACACGCTTTTCGTCAGTTTGACGCATACGCGCCGCTTCAAGCTTCGCGTCTTCATCAGCACGCTGTGTTACAACGCTGTCAGTAACGACTGAAATTTCAACACTGTCAGACGTGTCTCTCTTTTCATAGGTACGCTTTTTGCGCACTTCGATACTCACAGTTTTGCCACGACCAGCACTGCCTGGCGCTCTAATTTGGGATGTCACTTTGCGGGTCAAAGTGATTTTACGCGGACCATCTTGACTGTCGCCATGCGAACGTTTTAAGAACGTCAACAACGTTTGCTTCTCATCGTCAGAAACTGATTGGTCAGCTTTCTTTTGCTTCAAGCCTGCTTCACCCATTTGCGTGAGCAAACGCGCTACGGGCGTTCCAATGCTTTCAGCCAACTCTTGAACTGTTACCTCTGCCATACTTTCACTCCTCCCCGCCGACTGATTCTTGCGCGAACCATGGTGCACGTGCTGTCATAATGAGTTCGCCTGCGCGTTCTACACTCATCTCTTCGATCGCTACAAGATCATCAATACTTTGCTCAGCCAAATCTTCCATGGTCACAACACCTTTACTGGCCAAAACAAAGGCCAAATGTCGGTCCATACCGTCCATGCTCAGCAAATCATCTGCGGGCTCTGCATTATCTAACTGTTCTTCACTTGCCAATTCTTTGGTCACAATGGCATCGCGTGCCCTTTGGCGTAGCTCATTCACGATGTCTTCGTCAAAACCGTCCATCTCGAGCATTTCTTCGAGTGGTACATAGGCGATCTCTTCAAGTGACGTAAAGCCTTCTTCAACCAAGGCTTCAGCCATAGCATCATCGACGCCGAGACTTTCTACAAAGGTTTGAATGATGGTATCGCTCTCTGCTGCTTGCTTAGCAGAGGCTTCGGTGACGGTCATGACGTTGATTTCCCAGCCAGTAAGCTGTGACGCCAAACGCACGTTTTGACCATTTCGGCCAATCGCCATCGCCAAATTTTCTTCAGAAACTGCGACATCCATAGAATGGGTGTCTTCATCGATTACGATGGAAGCAACCTCTGCTGGAGCCATTGCATTGATCACCAACTGTGCCGGATTGTCATCCCACAAAATAATATCAACGCGCTCGTTACCCAATTCATTGGAAACTGCCTGAACACGTGAACCACGCATACCAACGCAGGCACCAACAGGATCGATACGACCATCGTTGGTTTTGACGGCGATCTTGGCGCGTGCGCCTGGATCACGGGCACAGCCACGAATCTCAATCACTTCTTCTTGAATCTCTGGCACTTCAATGCGAAACAGTTCCATCAACATTTCAGCGCTGTTTCGGCTCAATACCAACTGAGGTCCACGGTTTTCTGTTTTGATTTCTTGCAACACAGCACGAACACGATCACCAATACGGTACTGCTCACGTGCAATCAGCTGATCGCGGGGTAACAAGGCTTCAGCATTGTTGCCCAAATCGACGATCATATTGTCACGGGTAACCTTCTTGATGGTGCCATGAACCATTTCGCCCATTTTATCACGATAGAGCTCAACCAATTGGGCGCGCTCTGCTTCACGCACTTTCTGAACGATAATCTGTTTGGCT
>CAWUUZ010000026.1:0-8370 GCA_963925745.1 uncultured Pseudomonadales bacterium | reverse complement strand
ATTCAGCCATTAAGCTGTTGAGCGTATGGGCTTCAATGGCCTGAGACAGGAGCGGGACGAGTATCTGACGGTGTGCTACGCGGGCACTGTTGGTGCTGAATCGGGCATCAGATGCGATGTCAGTGAGTCCTAACACAGCGCAACAGCGCGCAAATTGTGTGTCGTTACCTACGGCTAACATCACATGACCATCTGCGGTTTTAAAGGCCTGATAGGGCACAATATTGGGATGGGCTGTGCCATTTTGTACGGGCACCTGCCCACCGACCAGAAAATTCATGCCCTGATTGGCCAGCCAACCCACCTGTGTATCCAGGAGGGACAGGTCAATATATTGACCCTCGCCCGTTTGGTTGCGGTGGTGCAAGGCTGCAAGGACGGAACTCACGGCATACATGCCGGTCATGAGATCGGCCACAGCGATTCCCACTTTCTGGGGGCCGGCACCAGGGCTGCCTGCTTCGACACCGGTCAAACTCATCAGACCACCCATGGCCTGAATCATGGCATCATAGCCAGCGTGTTGCGCTGCTGGGCCCGTTTGGCCAAATCCGGTGATGCTGCAGTAGATGATGTCGGGTTTTATGGCTTTGGCCGATTCGTAATCCAAGTGGTATTTTTTTAGACCACCCACCTTAAAGTTCTCAATCACCATGTCGGCCTGTGCGATCAAGTCTTGGACGAGCTTTTGCCCGTCTGGGTGGGCAATATCAATGGTGACCGAGTTTTTCCCGCGGTTGGCGCTCAGGTAATAAGCAGACTCCGCTGTCTGTTCGCCATCGGTTCCGGTTAGAAACGGAGGGCCCCAACGACGGGTATCATCACCTGTGCCAGGCTGTTCTATTTTCCAAACATCGGCACCAAAATCAGCAAGCACCTGTGTCGCCCAAGGTCCAGCTAAAATACGCGTGAGATCGAGAACCTTGATGCCTGATAACGGGCCCATGACGGTGTTCCTTTTTGCTGTGTGGAGGACGGATGAATGGTCGATGATGGTCGCAGATTCTCTGGGTGATTAAAAGACTCTCAACGCCAATACTTGTGAAGAGGTGTTTGGGTTCCTCTGGTTAAAAACAATGTGTCATAATGCCAACTTGCTAAGGTGTTTTAGCCGCTGTGATGATTGTGTATCGGTCCTGTGCCGCTCTGATCAGTACGCCAGACTTTGGATCAATAGACCCTTGACCCTATAGGCTATCTGCCTTTATGCATCCCATTAACCAAGGCGTTTTCGTGCCAACAGTGGCATAGAAATCCCCTTTACGAGCGAGCCCACTGTGTCTGAATCCCATTCGATTGCTTTTTTTGAACGTGCCTTTCGTCCGTTTTTTATTTCAGCAGCGTTTTTCTCAGTGCTGGCATCGCTGTTATGGGCAGGATTTTGGTTAGGCGAACCACTGGGTACGCCGCTGTTTGATTGGAACTGGTGGCATGGACACGAAATGCTATTTGGTTTTGCTGCACCTGCCGTGGTGGGGTTTCTTTTGACCGCTGCCCAAAATTGGACAGGCGTTCCGACGGTTTCAGGAAAGCCGCTTGCTGGGCTTTATGGGATATGGCTATTGGCTAGGCTGCTGATGTGGTTTCCCCATCAGATTGACATCTGGATTATCGCTGGCGTAGACATCGCCTTCTTGGTTCTGTCGGCGCTGTTCTTGGCGATTCCCTTGGTGAAGGCCAAAAACTGGCGCAACCTCGGCTTTGTCGCGATCTTGCTGATGATGGCTGTTACCAATTTTCTGAGCTATTTATGGGCAGACCTGGGTCAACGGCTTCTGGTCAGCCAAGCGCTGTTAGGCGCGGTTTTTTGGGTCGTCACAGTCGTGGCTATCATGGGTGGCAGGGTGATTCCGTTCTTTACGGCTAAGCGTTTGTCGGTCGTTCAGAGCCAAGCCAACGCAGGTATTGAGGCGGTGGCGCTGGGTACACTGGTCGTGATTTCACTGATCTATACGGCAGGGCTTGGTCCGCTCCTACCTGAGTTTGCCTTGGGTGGTCTCTTTGGCGCGGCCGCTATTGCGCATACGGTTAGGGTGTCGCGTTGGAAGGGTCACTTGAGTCTGGGGGTGCCACTGCTGTGGTCGCTGCATCTGGCCTATGGTTTTATAGCACTGGGCTTGGCGATGATGATGTTGTTTACCCTAGGGCTGATTGCCAGCATCGCAACCGCATTTCATGTGCTGACCATTGGCGGTATTGGCCTCTTGGTTCTGGCAATGATGTCTCGGGTGTCTTTAGGGCACACGGGTAGACCCCTAAAGGTTGATCGCTGGGTAATCTTTGCCTATCTGGCTGTCGCCCTGTCGGCGGTCATCCGCGTTTTGGCGCCCTTGGTTTTTTCGCTGGCTTGGCAACCCGAATTCTATGCATTGAGTGCCCTGTTATGGGCTGCAGGGTTTATGGCCTTTGGGGTCAAATACGTACCGATTCTGTGGAAGCCCCGTCAAAATCAGTAGATTATTTTGGCGTTAGGTGTATAACTGGCTTACGAATTTCTATCAGCTTCATCTAAATTCTTTAGGTAAGTACCGTACTACTATGGTTAAAAAAATGTACCACCCTGCCATTTTAAGCAGCCGGCGCCCTTGGTATACCCTTGACGTCATACTCGCTTGGTTCTTTCCAGATGCTATTGCCTGCTAGGGGCAGTGGCGTCCACGTTTTACTCCCCTAATTTTTAAACCCCCGCTTTCCAATGGGTAGCTGATGTATAAGGCTGTCCACATTTTTTGTATTGTTCGGCTGTCCGTAACCTTGACGCGCCGAACCGAGGTTATTGATGTGAGAAGAATTCCAGAACCCTTTAGAATCAAAATGGTTGAACCCATTTCTATTACCACCTATGAAGACCGCGTTAAGGCTTTAGATAAGGCGGGTAATAACCCCTTTCTGTTAAGAAGCGATGAAGTCTATATTGACCTGCTAACTGACAGCGGCACCGGTGCCATGAGCCAAGCACAGTGGGCGGGCATGATGACGGGTGATGAGTCCTATGCGGGCAGTCGCAATTTCTACCACCTCGAGTCCGTCGTCAAAGCGCTTTTTGGCTATGAGCACACCATTCCTGTTCACCAGGGACGTGGTGCAGAGCAGATTTTATTTCCAAGCCTGATTCGTCGCGTGACTGGCAGCAAACCCCTGTTTATATCTAATTACCACTTTGATACCACGGCAGCGCACGTCGAACTCAATGGAGCCCGTGCCATCAATGTCTTGACCAGCAGTGCCTTTGACACCACAACCTACGATGACTGGAAGGGCAATTTCGATATTGCCCTATTGAAGTCCACCATTGCGGAAAATGGTGTTGAAAACGTCGCTGCCATCATTACAACCATTACCTGCAACAGCTCGGGTGGACAACCCGTGTCGATGGCCAACATCCGTGAAGTCTATGAAATTGCTAAGTCGCATGGCATTCCCGTGGTGATTGACGCAGCACGATTTGCTGAAAATGCCTGGTTTATAAAACAGCGTGAAGCGGCCTATGCAAACGCCAGCATCACTGAGATCGTTGCAGAGATGTTTGAATATGGCGATATGTTTACCATGTCAGCAAAGAAGGATGCCCTGGTTAATATCGGTGGGCTCTGCTGTATCAGAGATGATATTGAGCTGACCCGAGAAGTACAGACCTACTGTGTGCCTATGGAAGGGTTTGTTACCTACGGTGGTCTTGCTGGGCGCGATATGGAAGCGATGGCGATTGGTTTGCGAGAAGGCATTGACGAGCATTACCTCAATTACCGTATCGGTCAGGTTGCCTATTTGGGTGAGCGTTTGCGTGAAGGTGGTGTACCCATTCAGTATCCAACCGGTGGCCATGCGGTGTTTGTCGATGCGGCTAAAATATTGCCACACATACCGGCAGAGCAATTTCCTGCCCATGTGCTAGCCAATGCACTGTATTTGGAAGGTGGTATTCGGGGTGTTGAAATCGGCTCCCTGTTACTTGGTCGTGACCCAGCAACCAAAATGCAAAAGGCATCGCGTCTTGAGTTGCTGCGTTTAACCATTCCACGCAGGGTCTATACCAACGATCACATGGACTATATTGCCGATTGTTTGATTGCGGTTATGGCCCGTGCCTCTCAATATCAGGGTATTCGATTTACCTATGAGCCACCGATGTTACGACACTTTACTGCGCGGTTTGAAACCGTCGGTTAATGCTGTTGATAGCCCACATTGCCAGGCTAGGCTGTGGGCTTGTTTAACATCTGGGCATGAGAATGGGTGTCTGCCACAATTTGGCCGCAGATATCGCAGGTCGAATTGGCCATCACAAATTGTCTGATCTTAGGGGAACTGGGATGCTGAGTTAGGTTATCAAATGTGCCCCATTGTGCGATGTTGCCATCGAACATGACCCCAATTTCATCAGCCAATTGCCAGGCTTCGTGCTGGTCGTGGGTGACAATAAGGGTGGTGATGCCCAAACTTTTGAGCAGCTTTTTGAGGTCTTGGCCTAACTGATCTCTAAGCTTCGCATCCAAATTGGAGAGCGGTTCGTCCATCAGTAAAATATCGGGTTGTTGCGCCAATGCACGGGCTATCGCCACACGTTGTTGCTGTCCACCTGACAGCTGGTGGGGGTAGCGTTTCTCTTGACCGGTGAGTTGGACCAAGGACAGCAATTCTTTGACACGGGTCTGTCGCTCTTGCACCGGTAATCGTTGAATGGGGAATTCGATATTGGCCTGTACCGTCATGTGTGGAAACAGCGCATAACTCTGAAATACCATGCCCACTTTGCGTTTTTCGGCAGCGATGTAAATGCCATCACCAACGACTGTTTGGTCACCAATGGCGAGCTGACCCGACTGCGGTATTTCAAGCCCAGCAATGATTCGCAAGAGTGTCGTTTTGCCACAACCGCTGGGTCCAATGAGTGCGCCAATGGTACCGGCCGTAAGAGACAGGTCTACCCCACTGAGTACAGGGCTGTCGCTATAGGCAAATGAAATCGCATCAAGCTTTAACATTTTTTTCCTCTCTGGGGCGAAATAGCCATAAAGGTAAGGTTCCGGTAATGATGAGCAACAGGGCTGGCATCGCTGCATTGACCCACATGGCTTCATTGGTCCACTGGTAGACCTTGAGCGCCAAAGTATCCCAACCAAAGGGTCGCAATAATAACGTCGCTGGTAATTCTTTGATCACTTCCGTGCACACCAACAGCAATGCAGCCAGGGCACCAGGACGGGTAAGTGGCCACACAATTTGCCGAAAGCGCTTCCACGGCCCTGCACCTAAGGTTCTGGCAGCGTCGTTTACAGACAGTTCCATCCGCGCAAAGCTGTCTACCAAGGACTGGCTTGCAAGGCTA
Organism: uncultured Pseudomonadales bacterium; assembly: GCA_963925745.1. GTDB lineage: Bacteria > Pseudomonadota > Gammaproteobacteria > Pseudomonadales > Natronospirillaceae > CAJXZL01. Next base: position 3,041 of record CAWUUZ010000026.1, on the reverse strand, counting down.
AAGAAACGAATGAGATAAGCCAATAACAAGCCCAGTACCGTACCCGTTAAATAGACCTCAATGTGCAGCCAATCGGATAAAAAGGTTTCAATGTGGCTAAACCACAGCAGCGTTGAAACTGCGACTACCGTTCCAGGCAACGCATAGCCTAGCTTGGTTAGCGGTACCAGCCGGTCCAAAACAGGATCGGTGCGGCGGTAATTGATGAGGCTTTGAATATAGGCAAAAACGGTGATAACACCAGCCGCCATGACCGCAAGCAGCACTGAATTCCAGAAAGGGTCGATGAGTGTCTGTAAGGTATGGGCGGGTGCCTGAAATGACCAATAGACCAACTGGATCACAGGTACAATTAAAGCCGTTCCCAAGGCCGTCCAACATACCAACGATACGAGAAATCGGTGCTTACCCGTTAAGCGCTGTGCAGCCCAAGGGGTGCTGTTGGAGTCGTGTCGGATATGGCTCTCTGACCGTTTTTCCCACCACAACAACAGGAAGGCGACCAACATCAGCAGCGAAGACAGCTGGGCTGCCGTTGCCAGGCTATAAAAATCAAACCATGTTTTGTAGATGGCTGTGGTAAAGGTTGAAAATCCAAATAGGCTAACCGTACCAAAATCGGCAAGGGTTTCCATCCAAACAAGGGTCAAGCCAGCTAACCAACCGGGTCTGATCATGGGGAAAATCAGTTTGAAAAAGATCCGCCTTTTTGAAAACCCCGCCAATCGTGCCACTTCGATTTGGCTGCGATCTAATTTTGAAAACGCCTGACGGGTTAGGAGATACACATAGGGATACAGCACCCAGCTCATGACCCAGATAACGCCAAAGGGATGTCGCGCGTTGATAAAGCCTACATCGGGCCACATAGCGCGTAAGTAGGTTTGAAAGGGGCCCGATACATCCAGAATGCCCAAATAAATAAAGCCCTGAACATAGGCAGGAATGGCCAGAGGCAGAATGAGTGCACCGGTCAGAAAGGCAGAGCCGGTAAATCGATAGCGGTAGGTCAGCCATGCAAGGCCAACACCCAGTACCGATGTTCCGAATCCAACGCCTACCAGTAAAATAATGCTGTTACGTATCAGTGGGAAAAACTGGTTTTCTATAATGTGTTGCCATAGCGGGACGTCGAGCGTCCACCAATAAAGCAACAGATACAGCAAAGGGCCGGCGATAAAAATCGCCAGCCCAGTTTGTATCATGCGTATAGCCAGTTTTTTTGACACGATCACGTTCAACGGTATCCAGCAGTATCCATCAGCATGACAGCCTGACGTTGGAATTCACCCGCTTTATAAACGGGACGGGTATCGGGTTTAAAGGGTCCCCATGCACTGACGATCGGATCCAGTGCAACGCCATCAACGACCGGAAATTCCATATCGAGGCTCGCATAAATCTGCTGTGCTTCGTCAGACACCATCCACTCTAAAAAGGCCTGAGCGGCTTCAGGTTGTTTGCTGTGACGGGTAACGCCAGCGCCCGAAACGTTGATGTGAACGCCAGAGGTTTCTTGGTTTGGCCAGTAAATTGCCAAGGGCAAGGTTGGGTCATTCTTTTGCATACGACCAAGATAGTAGGTGTTCACCAGGGTCACATCACATTGACCCGCCAACAGTGCTTCCATGGCGACGGTGTCGCTACTTTGCGGGGCGGTGGCTAGGTTGTTCACCCAACCATCGACAACGGCTCTTGCATTGTCTTCACCCAGACGGTTGATCAAGCTGCCGACCAAGGATTGGTTATAGACCTTTTTGGACGTTCGCAGACACAATCTGCCTTTCCACTCAGGGTCAGCCAAGGCTTCATAGGTGCTTAGCTGTTCTGGCTTGACGCGGTCGGTATGATAAACAATGGTTCTGGCGCGAACCGTTAGTGCAAACCACTGATTGTCTGGGTCTTGCAGATAGTCAGGCACCCGCGCTTCAAGGATGTCGGAGTCAATGCTTGCCAGCATACCCGATTGCGATGCTTGCCATAGGTTTCCAGCGTCTACTGTAATAAGGATGTCTGCAGGTGTGCGTTTCCCTTCTGCCTGTAAACGGGCAACCAAGGGTGCTGCGTTATCAGTCAATACCTGAACGTCAATACCGGTCACTTCAGTGTATCGGTCCAAAAGCGGCTTGATTAGCTGCTCGCTGCGCTCAGAATAGACAACGAGCGGGGCTGCGAACAAGCCAGAAGCCAGGGTTGTTAGGGCTAGAAAATAAGGGATGCGTTTCACCGGCAAACTCCTAAATGAGAATATTTCTCATATACTAGCTGAAGCAAACTTCTTGTCAATGAGAATCGTTCTCATTTAAGCTGATGCAGATCAACTATTGCTGATGTGGTTGTATCTAATGCAATACGCTGGAAAGCGCGGTGTCGTTTCCAGCGGTATGCCGGACGACACGGGGTGAAACTATACAAAACTGTAATGTTTGGGACAGACTGATGAAAACCAGATGCGCTACTATCAATCGTGCAAATGGCAGACATTGTAGTCTGTCGAACGATCCGTCATTTTTGGAGTGCCACAATGAACCCTTACAAATTAATGTTACCAGCAATGATTTTTTTGGCAGCAACATTCAGCGTGACTGCCGCTTATGCTGACAGCCACGTTACTGACGATGGCTCGTTTAATGAGACATCAGATTCTCAGCAAAATGAGATGGACGATATAGTTGCCTTGGTAAATGCTAAGGTCAAGGTCAAGGATGCACTGACTATTGCTGGTGCAGGCTACGACGGTAGTTATGTTGTCGAAGTGGAAATTGAAAAGTCAGGCGGACTACTTTACTACAGGGTGACCCTGTTGCTGGCAGACGGCAGCAGAATAGCGGTTTATGTCAATGCAGATGATGGCGCTGTTGTCGCACTATCCGACTTCCATGCTGATTCGAATGATGACAGTGACGACGATTCGAATGATGACAGTGACCACGATTCGAATGATGACAGTGACCACGATTCGAATGATGACAGCAATGATGATTCGAATGATGACAGTGACCACGATTCGAATGATGACAGTGACCACGATTCGAATGATG
>CAWUUZ010000025.1:0-4629 GCA_963925745.1 uncultured Pseudomonadales bacterium | reverse complement strand
CACGTGCGGTGCAATCGGGTCAGGTTCAACTCGGTGAAGTATTTATCGGTACGCTCGGTAACAATCACCCTGTGTTTAAACATGACAACATACCCTTTGTAGCGACGAGTTATGAAGATGCCCATAAATTGTGGCTTGCTGCTAAGCCAGAAATGGAAAAATTATTAGACAAAGACGGCATGATGTTGCTTTACGTGGTGCCTTGGCCTGCGCAAAGTCTCTATACCAAATTTCCAGTTTCGTCGTTAGCAGATTTGTCTAGTTCAAAAATGCGCGCCTATAGCCCTTCAACCTCACGGTTGGCTGACTTAATGGGTACGACGCCTACCACAGTGCAGGTGCCTGATATTCCACAAGCATTCAGCACAGGCATCATTGATTCAATGGTAACCTCACCTTCAACAGGTGCAAATGGCCAGGCTTGGGATTATCTGTCTCATTACACGTCAATCGATGCGTGGATTCCAAAGAACATGGTTGTTGTCAATAAGCGTGCGTTCCAGCGTCTAGATAAGGCAACACAGGCCGTTATCTTGGAAGCAGCAGCGAATGCAGAGAAGAGCGGATGGGAAGGCGTTGTTGAGCAAGCAAGAATGGATACGCAAACGCTCATCGACAATGGCATCATCGTCTCTACGCCAAGCGCTCAGTTGATTTCAGAGCTGCAAAAAATTGGCGCTATCATGGCCAGCGAATGGGAAGCAGAGGCGCCAAGTGAAGTAGGTGCAATCCTCAAGGCTTACAACAAGTAACCAATCTTTATCGCCCCTAACACACCGTTGTTAGGGGCCTATTACGTGGGACATTTCATGTATTCATATAAAGATCGGTTATATCTGGCTTCCGGTTATCTATCGGGACTCTCTATCATCATTATAATGGTGGTTGTTCTGGCGCAAATAGTGGGCCGCATGATTGGATATATCGTGCCATCCGCTGAAGACATTTCCGGCTACTGCTTGGCCGCATCCATTTTTTTTGGTCTCGCCTATACGTTTCGTGACGGTGGCCATATACGCGTGACACTGTTAATTCAAAACTTGCCACCCAAAGCACGCTTCGTACAAGAATTTATCGTTCTCTCAATCGGTTTGCTAGCAGCGTCGTTCATCTGCTGGTACAGCTGGTATATGGTTTGGGAGTCCTACATGTTTGAAGAGCTCACCCAAGGATATATACCCATGCCACTGTGGGCAGTACAGCTGCCATTAGGCTTGGGCTCAACGGGATTTTTGCTGGCCATGCTCGATGCTATGGCAACCATGTTCCGTGGCGGATTACCGAACTACACCCATCATGAGGACCAAGTCCCCTTGGAGGATTTGTAATGGATTTAATCGTTATTTCGCTGGTTTTAGTGGTCTTTATGTTATTGATGTTGGCATTGGGGGTATGGGTATCCCTGTCCCTTGTATCCGTTGGTGTCCTTGGCTTAATGTTAATCGACAATGGTCAAATTGGTTTGCTTTTTGGCACCACCAGCTGGGGCGCCAGCACAAACTGGACATTGACCGCCCTGCCCATGTTTATCTGGATGGGCGAAGTACTCTTTCGTACGCGCTTAGCGGCAGACCTCTTTGAGGGATTAACACCCTGGTTAAGCCGCCTACCTGGAAAACTGTTGCACGTAAACGTCTTGAGTTGCGGCATCTTCGCTGCAGTATCAGGTTCGTCGGCAGCCACGGCAGCAACAATTGGTCGCATGACCCTCCCTGAGCTTAAGAAGGCTGGTTATAGCGATCGCATGTCAATTGGCACCTTGGCCGGATCTGGCACCTTGGGCCTGCTGATTCCACCGTCGATCATCCTCATTGTTTACGGCGTTGCTGCCGAAGTGTCTATTTCGAGACTCTTCATTGCGGGAGCCTTGCCTGGACTGCTGCTGGTGTTTCTGTTCATGGGCTACATCATTGTTTGGGCCTTACTTAACAAGGACCAGGTACCGCAAAAAGACACAATTGATTTAAGCTTGGCAATGAAACTAAAGACGCTCAAAAAGTTGCTGCCCATTCTTGGACTCATTGGCTTTGTATTGGGTTCGATCTATGGTGGATTTACTACCCCCACCGAAGCAGCAGCCTTGGGTGTTTTTGGTGCGCTATTGTTGGCCTTTTTTACTGGCACACTCAATCTGACGACCTTTAGCGCGAGCCTACTCGGGGCAGTAAAAAGCTCCTGCATGATTGGCCTGATATTGGTTGGTGCACATTTCCTCACCCTAGCAATGGGGTTTCTGGGCATACCGCGAGCACTCGCCGCAAACATTGGAAACCTTGATTTAACGGTATTTCAATTGTTGGCTTATCTAACCCTGTTGTTCGTTATTCTCGGGTGTTTTCTGGATGGCATTTCTGTTGTGGTATTGACCGTGTCAGTTGTGATGCCCATGATTGAACAGGCCGGTATCGATTTGCTGTGGTTTGGCATCTACATCGTTCTGGTGGTTGAGATGTCGCAAATAACGCCACCCGTTGGTTTTAACCTGTTTGTGATTCAATCCTTAACGGGCAAGAATATTCTATACATTGCTCGGGCAGCATTACCGTTTTTTCTACTCATACTTCTCGCCCTCATACTGATCTATATCTTTCCAGGCATTGCTACCTATTTGCCCTATTCAATGGCCCAACGCTAGCCTATTAGAGTTGTATAGACCCACAAGCTGTGCAACTCTAGTTCACCAATGCCAACAAAAATATAACGAGCGGTATATACCACTGCAATTCGATTACCAATCTGCATAGAATCGGTCTCTGAGGGCTGAATAGTGAACATTTTTCGATGAACATCATTAACCTACAAACCTATGTTTGGGTCGCCAGCTTTGGCAGCTTTCGAAAAGTAGCTGAAATGCTACACACGACCCAGCCCGCCATTTCAAATCGCATCGCCAGCCTAGAAAGTGAGTTGGGCGTAAGACTGTTTGAAAGAGGCCCAGGACCTGCACCGATCACCCTGACGGCAAAGGGAGCAGAACTATTGCCCTTTGCTGAAAAAATATTGTTTCTTCAAGATGAAATTAAACAGCGTGGCATGAATCAAAATAAGGATTCCGGCATTATTCGTATTGGTGCTGCAGAAACCATTGTGCATTCATGGTTGCCCGCGTTTTTACAAACGCTAAACACCGAAATGCCGAATTTAGAGGTTGAACTGAGGGTCGATGTGACCAGTGAACTGCATAAAGCCCTACTCGGCCGCAGTATCGATTTGGCCTTTTTGATGGGCCCTATCATAGAACCAACCTTGACCAACTTGCCCCTGTGTAATTTCCCCTTAGCCTGGGTAGCTGGCGTTGGGCTCGACATACCAGACCGACGTTTGCAACTGGAAGAGTTAGCCCAGTGGCCCATAGTGACCTACGGGCGTAACACCCTACCCTTTAAAGAAATAAAAGACCGTTTTCGGGAAGACAGTTCAAGATCGGCTCGATTTATCTCATCCAGTTCCTTGGCAGCCTGCTTTCGATTGGCTGTCGATAACGTGGGAATTGCTACCTTACCCATGAGCATGGTGCAGCAAGCAATTGCGAATAAGGTGGTAAAGGCATTGGATGTAGACTGGATGCCTTCAGAGTTGAATTTCACGGCAACCTACTCAACGACACCCTTCAATTCATTGTCTGAGATTGCTGCAAAACTCGCTGTGAAATGCGCGAGCAATTATACCGACTCCGACATTAACGAAATCATCATCCATAGTCCTGCGACCCATCAACGAAACAATTAAAGCACTTTTTCTGGGGCCATCACTACGAGCTCTCAGGCGGCTTTTTAGCCAATTTTCTCTCTGAGTGCCTGCAAGGCATCGATATCCGGCATGCTGTCAAACAGCGCCTTATGGTCGCACCAGGGATAGGGCAACGCGCTTACCCAACCCAGAATTTGACCGGCTAAGTCAGGTTTCAGTTCGACCATCGCCTCAATGGTGATCTGTAATCGGTCAGCCACAGTCTTTCCGCTCTCAACGAAGTGCCAATCATATTTGCCACATCCAACACGAACAGTTCCCCCTTCCCGTTCCGTCATGGCAACCAACCAATGACAGGACATCTCATCCCCAACCCGTTCCACTGAGTCTGAAACACAGAATGTATAGACATTCTCATAGGTTTGACCAAACTTCCTGACCAAGATATCCGTCATCGCATCCAAACCCACTGCCTCGGATGGAAACCAAATACGGTCTGTTTTCAGCACAAACTCAAGACGAGCAAAATCTGCAAAGGCCTTTTTCATCAGGTGGGGTTTGTTATTGTCCTTTGCAAAGATGTAACTACGGACAATGCGATCAATAGCCTGAAAATCAGTTGTAGCCATGCGCTATAGGCTCCTTATTGGCGTTCAAATGGGTCGGTAGACATGCGTTGATTCAACTCAGCGGCCACCAGATACCATCTTAAATGAATTCCTAACCAATGTCGGCAATCACCGGTGAGCTGCTGTGCCTTTGCAAAAACCCCCATAAACCTATAAAAAAGATACTGAGTCGCGGGTTCTCACCCTGCTCTCACGGATATTAAAACAACTGTGCCCGCTATATGCGGGCACACTCGGGAATTATTCAATTTGCACAATTTCATTCGGGATGTACTCATTCAATGCTTTTTGCATTGAATGCCTGCTGCGC
>CAWUUZ010000024.1:0-2801 GCA_963925745.1 uncultured Pseudomonadales bacterium | reverse complement strand
CGCCAGAGTGGACCGTAATCGACAAATCACCACCGGTCTTTGCTTTAATTTCTTCAGCAAATTGGTAAGCGATTTTTGTTGGCATATTTGCATCGCCATAGGGCGTTGGCATATTCCAAGTTTCAGCCGATGAAACAGTGCTCAGTGCACCCGAGAGTAAGGCAAGTCCTATTATTTTTTTTATCATTTTTTTTACCCTTATTTCTGTAATTGTTAAAGAACGGCTAACTCGTCGTTCAATTTATCCGTCACCAACATTTTGCCAGGGACATGTGTAATGCAAAATGGAGGCTTGGCATTACGAATTGCGACCTGTGGCGTTACGCCGCAGGCCCAAAAAACTGGAATTTCACCGTCATTTACCGGCACACTGTCGCCGTAATCGGGTTTGCTTAAGTCTTCGACACCTATTTTCTCAGGCATACTGATATGAATCGGTGCCCCATGTGATTTGGGCAGGCGCGTGGTGATTTGTATGGCGCGTATCGCGTCTGCAGGCTTAAATGGTCGCATTGTCACTACGGTGTTTCCGAAAAATCGTTCACTGGGTGTGGTGGCGATATTGGTTTCAAACATCGACACGTTGCGGTCTAAATCAATGTTGCGTATCGACAGACCAGCCCGAAGCAAGGCTTCTTCAAACGAGAACGAACAGCCCAACACAAAACTCACCATATCGTCAGTCCAGTATTCCGCTATATTCAGAACCTGCTTTTCCAATACGCCATTCCGAAATATGTTGTATTCAGGGACATCGCTGCGTATATCAATATCGTCACCAAGCGCAGACACCATGGGATCGCCCATCTTAGACATGCTAATCAAGGGGCACGATATGGGGTTCAGGGTGCAATAGAGTAAAAAATCTTGGGCCCATTCCTTTGGTAGAATGACCACATTGCCCTGTACTAACCCAGGTACCAATCCACTCGTATAGTCTGTAAAGGAGCCGTCACGAATTTGGTTTCGTAACAGACGGGCGCTTTCTAACAGTTCAGCATTCTTATTTTTATTGTTAGTCATACGTAATAACCTTGATTTAGCCAGCTACACAACCTAACCCAAATGCAAAATTAAAGTCTAATTATTATTTATTGTCATTATTGATAACATTAAATTATGTATCTCTTGGCTTTCGGTATAAAAACAAAAAGCCGGTTGTCTGGTCCGCTTGAGAAGCTACCCTTCGCCATGGGGCTTTATTTTATGGGGATTCAACAAGGTCCGATCGACAGGGCCCGATCGACAAGTATAGGTGTACAACAAGCCATAGTTGGATTCAAAGCCAATACATCTCGCTTGAATACAGGGCCCACAAAAAAAGGCTAGGTGTAACAGTGAACTACCGTTTAAAAGGTAGTATCGTTTCAATGGCCGACTGTTAAACATTCATGACTGGACATTATGTATGAAACCAACCAACTGGTATTCACAATTGATTAAGCCGTCTTGGGCGCCACCGAGCTGGGTCTTTGGGCCTGTATGGACAGTTTTATATATCATTATTGCTGTTTCATTTGGCACTGTGTTTTATAAGGCATTTAACCTGCAGCTGTCGTGGCTTGTGGCGCTGCCCTTTGTTCTGAATCTGATCTTTAATTTTGCTTTTGCGCCCATTCAATTCAGACTCAAAAACAACCTCCTTGCGGCGATGGATATTCTGCTGGTTGTGAGCACGCTCCTGTGGGCGCTTTCTGCCTTATGGATAGCCGCGTCAGACCTCAGATGGGTCGTTTACGCCAACATTCCCTATCTCCTCTGGGGGACCTTTGCTACCGCTGTACAACTCACGATCACTTACAAGAACAGGGCGCTTGCTTAGCCTAACGCCAATGTTGAGCGCCCGATACAGAATGTGCTTGCGACACTAGAGCACCGAAAGAACAGCATTGTAGGCGATACCCGCGATCGTTGAACCTGTTAGGGCGAGAAGCAGATACCAGATAAAGACAGACTTCTTAACCAATGAGTAGACAGCGATGGCAGCTGGGATGCTGGAAATAGAACCGGCCAGCATAAATGACAAGGCTGCACCTGATGTCATACCATTTTCAATCAAGCCTGCCACCAAGGGAACCGCTGCAAACCCATTCAAATACACGGGCACACCAATCAAGGCTGCGTAAAGAACCGTGAATACTGACTCACCTCCTAGCCAACTGGTCAGGGACTCTGCTGGAATGTAAGTCAACATGAGGCTCTCTAAAAGGTAAGCAAAGGTGAGCCATTTAAAGAGAAACAAAATCATGTTTAGGGACTTTGTTTTCAGCTTGGTAACACGGGCGTCGTCCTTCCAAATAGTCCAGTTAGGTCGCACCAATTGTGTCTTACCATTGGCGCATGATGACAGTTCTTTTGTCTTCGATGGGTTAGAAAAGAATCCAAATTTCATCAGCAAATAGGTGCTATAGCCCGCAAACAAACCGAGACCGATGGCAGACAGCGTTTTAACCGTGGCGAACTGCAATCCGATACCCGCACTGGTTACAATAAACATGGCAGGGTCCATAGCAGGTGATGAAATCCAAAAAGCCATGATGGCTGCTAATGGCACGCCTGACGCCATGAGGGCTGCAATCAGTGGAATGACGCCGCAGGAGCAAAAGGGCGAAAGTGCGCCCAGGAGTGCTGCAAAAAATATCGCTATGATGGCTTTGTTTTCAAAAACACGTCCAACCAATTGGTCTGCACCTGCGGCTTCGAGGTATCCCGCCAATAATGCCGAGGCGACAACAAAGGGCATGATATGAAGGATGCTATCTACCATAAAGTGGTAGGTGGCCATGGCCTGATCCGGCACG
>CAWUUZ010000023.1:0-5903 GCA_963925745.1 uncultured Pseudomonadales bacterium | reverse complement strand
TTGCAGTTATGACCCACCTAAGGGCGCAGCATTAACCGAAGCCCGAGAGGCGGCTTTTGCGCAGACATTGGTTGCGGAACAACGGTCAGGGATTCAAAGTTTGTTGCAGAATGCCATTGTTATGCTGATTGCCTTGGTGGTATTTCTAGGCCATTGGCGGATTGCAAAAAAGGCAAGGCTTCAAAACGGCGCCTAGTGTCTAAAAATAGTGGATTCTACAGCCACTGCCAACAGTGATGCTGATTTAAGGTATGATATGGCCCTCAATTTCTGTGGCGCAGCCTACCCACAATTTATCCAACGGACAGGTAATTCATGCAGCCCCAGGCCGATCCCTTTATTGCGCCATTTTGTGCGGAACAGATTTCAATACTCTACCAAGACGATGCGCTGCTACTCATCCACAAACCCAGCGGTTTGCTGAGTCTGTCGGGTAAACACCCGGCCAATTTAGATTCGGTACATTACCGTCTGGTGCAAGACTTTCCGACAGCGACCCTGACACATCGGTTAGATTTTGGCACCTCTGGCATCATGCTGGTAGCGCTTAACAAGGCTGTTAATGGTCATATCACCAAGCAGTTTCAAGCACGGTCGATCTATAAAACCTATACCGCGCTGTTGGCTGGCCACATGGCAGAGGATGAAGGCATTTTGGACTATCCCATCGCCAAGGATATCGACCATTTTCCCTTACAAAAAATCTGTTATGAGGTGGGAAAACCGGCCCAAAGTCAGTATCGGGTTTTGGCACGGTTGGACAACCCAGCGGTGACGCGAATGCTGTTTATGCCCATAACGGGCAGAACCCACCAACTGAGAATTCACAGCAGTGCCTGTGGTTTTCCGATACTGGGCTGTGATCTCTATGCCACAGATGCTGCCTTTCACATGGCCAGTCGGTTGATGCTGCATGCCACTGAACTCCATTTTGACCATCCCATCACTGGAAAGAGGGTCGAGGGCAACAGTCCCTGTCCATTCTAGTTGACCATCCACCACCTATCCCGTCGCCAAGTTGACGATAAAACGGCACTAAATACGAAGAAAATGTGCGTTTTGCTTGTGGTTGTTGCATAATGCGCGCCCAAATTTTAGTGCCTTTAGGTTATGTTGAACGTGACGTTTAGGCTGACTCAACACCGCGACTTAATCGGATAAATACTTTGTTATCAACAGCAAATATCACCATGCAATTTGGCATTAAGCCTCTGTTTGAAAACGTGTCTGTGAAATTCACGCCTGGCAACCGTTATGGTCTTATCGGCGCCAATGGCTGTGGAAAATCCACTTTCATGAAAATTCTGGGTGGTGATTTAGAACAGACCGCTGGCAATGTATCCAAAGACCCACATGAACGTGTCGGTAAGCTCCGGCAGGATCAGTTTGCCTTTGAGACCTATTCGGTAATTGATACGGTCATCATGGGTCACGATGAATTGTGGAAGGTTAAGGCCGAACGCGATGCGATCTATGCCTTGCCCGAGATGAGTGAAGCTGACGGCATGCGTGCTGGTGATCTTGAAGCCGCCTATGGTGAGATGGATGGTTACACCGCTGAGTCACGTGCTGGTGAACTGTTGTTGGGTGTTGGCATTCCGGTTGAACAACATTATGGCCTCATGTCAGAAGTGGCACCGGGTTGGAAGCTTCGCGTACTGTTGTCGCAGGTTTTGTTTTCTGATCCAGATATCATGCTATTGGACGAACCAACCAACAACCTGGACATCAACACCATTCGTTGGCTTGAAAACGTGCTGAATGACCGCAACTGCACCATGATTATTATTTCTCACGACCGTCACTTTCTAAACAGCGTGTGCACACACATGGCTGACTTAGATTATGGCGAGCTGCGTGTCTATCCTGGCAACTACGACGAGTATATGACGGCCTCTACACAGGCGCGTGAAAGCCTACAGTCTGAAAACGCCAAGAAGAAAGCACAGATTGCTGACCTTAAAGCATTCGTGTCGCGTTTCTCGGCAAACGCCTCGAAGTCTAAGCAGGCAACGTCGCGCGCAAAGCAGATCGACAAAATCACCCTGGCTGAAATCAAACCTTCAAGCCGTCAGAGTCCTTTTATTCGCTTTGATCAAGACAAGAAATTACACCGCCAAGCGGTTGAAGTGACCAACCTGTCAAAATCCTTTGATAAAGAAATTTTCTCAGATGTGAATATCATGGTGGGTGTTGGTGAGAGAATTGCCATTATCGGTCCAAACGGTGTTGGAAAAACAACCTTGCTGCGCCTGTTGGAAGGCAATTTGACGCCTACGACCGGTGAGGTAAAGTGGGCTGAAAGTGCCAGCATCGGTTATTACGCTCAGGACCATTCTGCCGACTTCGATATGGATGACACCCTGTTTGAATGGATGGGTCGTTGGAGTCGCGAGACGGATGATGAGCAGTCGATTCGCGCGTCACTGGGCAGAATGTTGTTCTCACAAAATGACATTGGTAAGTCTGTCAAAGTGATTTCAGGTGGAGAGCAGGGCAGAATGTTGTTTGGCAAAATGATCATGCAGCGTCCCAACGTTATGCTGTTAGACGAGCCGACCAACCACTTGGATATGGAATCCATTGAGGCCTTGAACTTGGCGCTGGAAAACTATCAGGGCACCCTGATTTTTGTCAGCCACGATCGCGAGTTTGTTTCCTCTATTGCCAATCGCATTATTGAAATCACACCCAAGGGTCTGGTCGATTTCCACGGACCCTATGATGAATATTTGCTGAGCCAAGGCGTGTCAGCCTAGTCATACCTAAGCGCCAAGCAGTTGCTTGGCGCTTATTTACCCCCGCCATTGTTGTGCCCTTATCTATTCTTTTCATCACTTTCTTATTTCTTATTTCTTCTTTTTTTCTCTGCCTATGATGCTGTCACAAGCGTCCGTTTAGCCGCAGCACAGCTGTCATTCATAACGCGCCATCCGTTATTGATAGGGTATTGCGAAATTTAGGCACACAATGGTGTTGTTGTCGCTGCAAACCCTGTTGCTACACTGTTATCAACGCAGAGATTGATGGAGGTACTTGGTGTGGATGCATTATTGGTTATAGACATGCAGGTCGCGAACTTTGCCAGTGGTGAGAGTTATCAGGCGGACAGGGTGATTTCAAACATCAATACCCTGATAAAACGCTTTCGGTCAACCGGTATGCTGATTGTTCATATTCAGCACCATGACCAGTCGCTGGACTATATCAAAGGCTCACGCAGTTGGGCATTTTTGCCAGATATTGATGTGCAACCTGAAGATATGCGTCTAGACAAAACCTGTTCCGACGCCTATATCCAGACGGGTTTGGAAGCCACACTGGATGCCCGCGGTATTAACCGGGTATTTATCTGTGGCAGTGCAACCGATTTCTGTGTGGATTCTACTGTGAAGGGCAGCATTGGTCGTGGTTTTGACGTTGTGGTGCCATCGGATGCCCATACCGCAGACAACAGACCCTATATTGATGCCAAAAATCTGGTGTCACAATTCAACTGGAATTGGGACAATCTTGAGGTTGGTGCGCGGGTATTGACCGTCATGCCGACAGTCGAGGCACTCAAGCTGACCTAATCTCATGCGCCATCACTCTGGGTGGTGGCTCGCATGGGGACTGTTGCCCGTTGCCATACCCCAATGGTGACTTTTGTGGTGGTCACCCAAGGCCATCCAACCGATATAACCCAGCGCCCGTAACTTGGCCACCTCATCTGCTTGCGCGGTTGTGGTGGTGACGCGATAACCGGTAGCCTCCCGTAAGACAACCATGTGCCATCCGGTATCCTGTAACAGTGCAGTAGGGTGTGCTGCAAGAACACGTGACAGGGCACCTGCGGCCAAGGCGCTCCGCGGCTGTACCAAAACCTGCAACCCCAGAGGCACGTTCCTGGGCTCAGCGATATCCACCTCAAGCGTCATGGCGTTCATGTCTCGCAAGTGCAGTCTGACAACCTCTAGATCGACCTGACTCCAGTCGGTTGTAGGGTCTTCATGTAGATGACGGATGATTTCTTGTATTGTTCCAAAGGCATCCTGACCCGATTCAACCAACAGCTGCGGCTGCCCTGATGTTGAGCCTGCAAGGGTGTGGTTTGCCAAGGTGCTGATAGACAACAGGATGAGTGCAATGGCAGTCAAAACCGCCTGCTTTCCTAAGTAGTTCATGTCTTCTCTACCTCAGTGCTTTGGAAAAATGAGTGCGATGTGCAAACCCTTTTGGTTGGACAGGGTAATGGTGCCTTTGTGCAATGTCATAATGGCCTTGACCAAACTCAAGCCCAAACCAAAGCCGGGTGTCGACCGTGCAGAATCCACCCGATAAAACCGTTCAAATACGTTGCTCAGTTCGCTGTCGGGAATGCCGGGTCCTGAGTCTGATAGCAGAATGTGGTAACCGTCACTCATGGATTGGCTCACCAGCCGAATGGTGCCGTTTTTGGGTGTGAACTTCACCGCGTTGTCGAGCAAGTTGGTCAAGGCTTGGAAAATCAAGTCTGCGTCGCCCATCACGGTCCCAGCGTCTGTCGATTCTTTGAACTGAATGTTCGCATCCTCAAGGACCGGCTCGTAGAGTTCGTAGACATCCGATAGCAGTTTCTGCATGTTGACCGGTTTGGCGTTTTGCAGTGTCATGCTTTCTAGCCGTGCAATGCCCAACAGACTCTTAAATAACACCATCATGCGGTCAGCTTCGCTCAGCGCCTCTTGAATACCCTCCGAAGGGTCCTCATCCTGTAACCTTTCAAGATGGGTTCTAAGACGTGCCAGAGGTGATTTCAAATCATGCGCGATGTTGTCCGATACCTGCTGTACATTTTTCATGAGCTCTTGGATGCGGTCGAGCATGGCATTGATGTTATGGGCCATTTGGTCATGGTCGTCTAGGCGTTCAAGCGGAATTTTGCTGGCACTGACGGGGACGCGGTGGTCCAGTTTTCCCGCCATAATAATGGCGCAGGCTTCATTGATTTGGTTGGTGCGTTTCACGCTGCGGCGCGTCAAGATAATGCTGCCCAAAATTGCCAAGAGCAGGGTGACTAGAACCCCTTTGACCAGGGCGGTAAGTAGGTTTTGATCAAGGTCTTCAATATAGTCAATGTTAAAAGACAGCTGAAGTTGCGTGCCATCGGGTAAGGGGACGATACGTGTCATCATGCTGTGTTCACCCATCCGTTCCAACATTTGACTGGCATGGATGAGGTGGTCTGGTGGTGACGCAAGGCCAGAATGGTGTTTTTTCATACGGCTCAGCATGCTTGTTTGATCGTCATCATAGTCCGTTGCATCGATGTCGGTTTCTGGCAACACGCGCAGCTGTAGGTTGGCCATGTCTTTGAACTGTATTAAGACCTCATCGGTTGGCAGCAGGGGGTTTACTGCAAAAGCCTGTATCAGCTCATTGGTATTTTCGTCGATATGGGATTCAATGTTTTGCCAGATACTGCTTCTGAGTTCAGCATACATCGCAACCAAGACCATGCTGGTCGATAGCCAAATGATACCCATGGTCATAAGCGCAAAGCGAAAGGTTGAGGTGCGAATAAAGGCCTTAATTGCTTTCCAGGACATAGCCCACACCCCGCATCGTTGTGATCAAACTCTTGTCTCGCTGTGTGTCCAGTTTTTGCCTTAAGCGGCTAATGTGAACATCAATGATGTTGGTCTGGGGGTCAAAATGGTACTCCCACACGTTTTCGAGCAGCATGGTTCGTGAAACAACCTCGCCCTGATGGCGCATGAGATATTCAAGCAAACGGAATTCTCGTGGCTGCATGGCAACCGGCGCATCGCCGACCCACACTTTCTGGCGAATCAGGTCGAGGCGAACATCCTGTGCACGGAGCTCTGCCACACTTTCGAGTGGCTGCTGGGCGCGCCGTAACAGCGCCTGTACCCGTGCCA
>CAWUUZ010000022.1:0-2527 GCA_963925745.1 uncultured Pseudomonadales bacterium | reverse complement strand
TTGTGACCTGCTCCCTACCAGCCGCACCAAAGTGATGGAACAATGTCCGCTAACTTCGGAGAATAGCGGCAATGAAACATTCTAGATTTACCGATGAGCAGATCATCGGCTTCCGCAAACAGGCTGACGCAGGCGTGTCCGTCAAGGAGCTTTGCCGCTCTGGCGGATTAAGTTCCCCAGCATGTACTTCGGCGCACCACATACGCGTGCCAGCGAACAAGGACTGCACCCTATCACCACCATTGCATCAGAATCATCTGATTCAGATAAAGCTCATCGGTTCAAGGTTGAAGAACGTAATGGTGTGCATTAGACAGAGCGTGGTTTAGAGTATTTCAAAATCACAGTCTAAATATGAAAATAGCAATTCAGACATGCAAACTGATTTTTTATACGCTGTTGGCCTACCCTTTTTACTGGGCTCGCTCGTTGGAGTTGAGAGGAAGTGGCATCGTCGCCTAAGCGGCGCGTGGCGGAGTTGAACCACCAATCAGCAGAAATCGAAAATAGATAACTCCTGTGCAACCTGCCGCGTCATTGGACATTTTGACATCTCGTAGATGGTTTGATACAGAGGTTTCCACTGATGAATTTCAAATTGGTTGGTATAAGCTGCGGCGGTAAAAAGTTCTGACTGGTTTCGTGCCCTGAGCAGCTTAGCAAGAAGTCAGCACATTCATGATGGGGTTGATACAGGCCACGCTGGAGTCGCCCATGAAAAAAGGAAGCAAGGGTATCACTCGATATCTACATATAAATTCATGGTGTAGAGTCTGAGAACTTTTTGATAGATTGATAATTTGATTTGTCAGCGATGTGAGCTTGTTCATTAACAACAATATGAATAGCTTCATTCTTTCGCCCTAGAAGAATCACAACTCGTTGTATCGACTTAGCTCTTTACTTCGAGCAATAAAACTGGTGCCTTCAAACACCAGCTGGAAAGGCACCTTCGCCAATTTTCCTCAGGAGACTCCATGAAAACACTCAATCGCTTGCGTCGCACATTAATCGCGACCTCTATCGCCGTCGGCGCTATGACCCTGCCTTTCGTGGCATTGGCGCAAGCCCCCATCGTGATCAAGTTCAGCCACGTGGTGGCCGAACAGACCCCTAAAGGTCAGGGCGCCATAAAGTTCAAGGAGCTGGCCGAGAAGAAATTCCCGGGTCGCGTTCAAGTCCAAGTTTTTCCAAGCTCACAGCTTTTTGGTGACGCCAAAGAACTCGAAGCCTTACTGCTGGGTGACGTGCACTTCATCGCACCATCGCTGTCCAAGTTTGACCGTTACACCAAGAAAATCGCGGTTTTTGACTTGCCTTTCCTATTCGACAACATTGAAGCCGTTGACCGCTTTCAATCTGGCCCTCAGGGTCAGGCGTTGCTGTCATCCATGACGGACCGTGGTTTGATCGGTTTGGGTTATTGGCACAACGGCATGAAGCAATTGTCAACTAACAAAGACAAGCTGACCCGTCCTGACGATGTCAAAGGCCTGAAGTTCCGTATTCAAGCTTCCGATGTACTGGAAGCGCAGTTCCGCGCATTGAACTCCAACCCGCAAAAAATGGCTTTTGCAGAGGTTTATCAGGCCCTGCAAACGGGCGTGGTTGATGGTCAAGAAAATACCTGGTCCAACATCTATTCGCAGAAGTTTCATGAAGTGCAAAAAACGATTACAGAAACTAACCACGGTGTGATCGACTACATGGTCGTGACCAACGTCAAGTGGTGGAACAGCCTGCCTGCAGACATTCGTACGGGTTTGACCGAAGCCATGACACAAGCAACGGCTCACTCTAACAAACTGGCACTTGATATCAACACAGCTGACCGTAAAAAAATCGCTGACGCTGGCCGTGCCAAGATCCAGACGTTGACGAAAGAAGACCAGGCCGCATGGCGCAAAGCTATGGACCCCGTGTGGAAAAAGTTCGAGACCAACATCGGCCGTGATCTGATCGAAGGCGCCCTGAAATCGAACAAATAAAACCAACCTAAACCTAAGGAAAGGGTCTGCAAAGCAGACCCTTTGTTCATATATGCGTTGGCTTAAAAATTTCGAGGAAGGCTTGATCGTCATCCTCATGGCTGCAATGACGCTACTCACCCTTGTGCAGGTGGTGGCGCGTTACGTCTTCAACTATAGCTTTGTCTGGGTGATGGAAATCACGGGCATCATGTTCGCCTGGCTGATTTTTGTCGGTATGTCGTATGGCGTGCGTGTGGGTGCCCACATTGGTGTAGATGCTTTGGTCAAATCGCTGGGTGCGCGCGCCGCACGACAAATGGCCAGCGCTGCAGCGGTCTTGTGCATCTTTTACGCGTTGCTGGTCGCTTTTGGTGGCTACCAATATGTGTACAAAATCTACAGTGTCGGCATCTTGATGCAAGACATTCCAATTCAAAGCTGGATACCGCGCGTGGTCTTGCCGCTCGGCTTTTTGCTGTTGGCGTTTCGGTTTGCACAGGTGTTGTGGCGATTGCTCAGTGGCCAAGACGGTCAATTGCTGGGCGACGAGGCTGAAG
>CAWUUZ010000021.1:0-3270 GCA_963925745.1 uncultured Pseudomonadales bacterium | reverse complement strand
AACGCAGAGGCCATCATGCAGCTGGCCAAGGTGGGTCTCAAGCGGTGGGTGATGCCTGTTGAATTGGGTTATGACGCACTGGCTGCCATTCAGTCCGAAAAGCACCGTTTCCCCGATGTGGAAACCGAGGTCTTTGTCTTTGGTCACATGCCCCTGGCATTCTCAGCTCGGTGCTTTACCGCGCGGCAATTTGATTTCCCCAAGGATGCCTGCCAGCTGAAATGTTTGGATTTTGAATCGGGTATCCCCCTGTCTAGCCAAGACGGCACGCTGTTATTTACCATCAACGGCATTCAGACCCTGTCGGGTTTGCCGGTCAACTACCTGTCCTATCTTCAGGACATGAAAGACCTGGGTGTCGATGTGATACGCATTAGCCCGGTAGCAGAGGGCACCCTGGCCTGTATTGATCAGTTTAGGCAGGCGCTTGATGGGGAACTGTTGGCATCGACCACCTCGGAACATGCGGTGGGTTACTGGCGTGGCGCTGCAGGCATGGCATCCAAGCACAATGCGGAACAGCTAAACTAATCTTGGCCGCTATTTAGGCTATAATGCCGGCTGCCACCCTTTAGGAATCCCACATGAGTTTAGAAAATACCCTGATGACCCGAAGCGGCGGTCATTGTGAGCTGTGCAAATCGACTGACGATGTGGCTGTTTTTGCCGTGCTGCCACAAACGGTTGGCGGTCCGGATCAATCGGCATTGCTCTGCGGCACCTGTCGCACCCAGATTGATAATCCTGAATCGATGGATGCCAACCATTGGCGTTGCCTGAATGACAGCATGTGGAATCCAGAGGTTCCGGTGCAGGTGCTGTCCTGGCGATTGCTCAACCGCCTGAGCGGTGAGGGCTGGCCTGCAGACCTGTTAGACATGCTGTTCTTGGAAGACGATACGTTGCTGTGGGCTAAGGCGCTGGGCGATGGCCTTGCTGACGACCAGCTTGTGATCCACCGTGACAGCAATGGTGTGGTATTAACCGCTGGCGATACCGTAACCCTGATAAAGGATTTGACGGTAAAGGGCGCAAACTTTACAGCAAAACGTGGCACAGCCGTTCGGGGTATTTCCCTGGTACAGGACAATGCCGAACATATTGAAGGCCGTGTGAGTGGTCAGCAGATTGTGATATTGACGCAGTTTGTGAAAAAGTCTTAGTAAGGCTTTGCTGGCGGTTGCACTGCAGCCGCCCCTTTCCTCTTTCCCCCTGACCTCATTCAGACTCTCAGAAATCTCCCCACAGCGACTGCGCAACCGACATTGCCACCAAGGGCGCTGTTTCGGTTCTCAATACCCGGGGGCCAATCAGACAGGCTTGAAACCCCTGCGCGATTGCCTGATCAATTTCTCCGTCACTCAAACCGCCTTCTGGTCCCACCAACAGTGTCAGTGCCTCTGGCTTGTCAAATGCCGGTAAGGGTCTGGCTGCGCGGTGGTGCAAAACCAGCTTTAAACCCTGTTGGGGCAATGCCAACCAGCTTTGAATGCTGTCAATCGGTAGCACCTGAGGCACCACATTGCGTTGGCTCTGCTCACAGGCCGCGATACAGATGGCGCGCCACTGTTCTAATTTCTTATCGCGCCTGTCACCGCTGAGATGGACTTCACATCGTGAGCTGGTCAGGGGCGTGATGCTGGATACCCCAAGTTCCGTGGCTTTTTGCAGCGCATATTCAAAGCGATCGCCCTTGGACATGACCAAACCCAAATGGATACCCAGGGGTGATTCGCGGCTGATCTGTTGCCCCTCAGTCACGCAGACCGAGACCTCTTTCTTGGTCGCGGCCACAATGGCGGCGCTGTATTCAAAGCCATCGCCATTAAACAGTGTCAGGGGCGCACCCATACCCAAACGCAGCACTCGGGCGACATGGGACGATGCTTGGGGCGACAGGGCAACCGTGTTGCCGACAGCAAGGGGTTGGTCTGTATAGATTCTGGGTTGGCGCATTCAGGTGTCCAGGTAAGGGGTCTCGGGTGGTTGCTATCATACAATGCTTTGGAAAGGCCGTCAGCGGTAAAGGCGCCAATTTATACGACAGGTGGGTGTGCTGTGTTCTGTCAGTAATGGATGACAGGTCGGATAGAGCCTGTGCTAGGGTTCGGATAGGGGGTTCGGATAGAGGGTACGGAGGAGTGACCACTTTGCGTTACACTTTATCACCCAACCCCTTTCCCCAGAACATTGGCAAAACACCCATGACAGGGTATTTTTCATTCCATCGCGATCTTGGTCACACAGGGCTAAGAAAGGACAGCGTTTCAGGCAGTGCACATCCGCATTCCTGAGAATGAATTACCGATCGGTGATCCCGATCGTCACCCTATTGGAGAGACCCATGAGTTTGTATTCACAGCCTGATTTTGACCAACATGAACAAGTTGTATTTTTTAACGATGCGGCTTCAGGCCTGAAAGCAATTGTTGCGATACATAACACAACCCTCGGTCCTGCTTTGGGCGGCACGCGCATGTTTGCCTATGCGAATGAAGACCAAGCACTCAAAGACGCTTTGCGTTTGTCTCGTGGCATGTCGTACAAGTCTGCCTTGGCGGGTTTGAAATTGGGTGGTGGTAAGTCGGTTATTATCGGCAATCCAAAAACTGAAAAGACCCCTGAAAAACTCGCCGCCTTTGGTCGGTTTTTGGACCGCTTGGGTGGCGTGTATATTGCCGCAGAAGATTCTGGAACCAGTGTTGAAGATTTGAAATATATTTCTCAGTTCACCGCCCATGTGAGTGGTGTACTGGACAAAACCGATGCCAAGGGTGTCACCAAGAGTGGTGATCCATCTCCAGCCACAGCCTATGGCACCTTCTTGGGTATCAAGTCGGCCATTGAACATCGCTTGGGTCGTACTGACATGAAGGGACTCAAGGTTGCCATTCAGGGTCTTGGTCATGTGGGTCTTGATTTGGCGCGTCAGCTCCATGAAGCAGGTGCTGTGCTGTTTGTAGCAGACCTAGATGCCGAAAAACTCGAGGGTGCGGTTCAAAACTGGGGCGCAACCATCGTCTCAGGTGATGACATCTTGCTGCTTGATGTTGATGTGATTGCGCCCTGTGCCATGGGTGCTATTTTGACCCTGGACAACGCTGACAAGATTCAGGCACCCGTGATTGCGGGTTGCTCCAATAACCAGCTGGCAACACCAGAGGTTGGTGAGAAGTTGCACGCCCTGGGCAAACTCTATGCGCCCGATTTTGTCATCAATGCCGGCGGTATCATTGACGTCTACCACGAGAAAATAGGTTATGACTCCGT
>CAWUUZ010000020.1:0-6479 GCA_963925745.1 uncultured Pseudomonadales bacterium | reverse complement strand
CCTGTGTGTGTGGCTGATGGGTTGCGTGCTACCACAAGGACCACAGGGACCACAATCCACAGAGAATGGGCCCATGCCCTGGCCAAATGTGGGTCTGTGGCAGTGGTCGGCGACCATGAGGGGTACGGAGCAAATTCAGATGGTAGCGGCATTGCGCGAGGCAGATGGTGGGGCCAAGTCCGATGCCGATTATGCAGCAATGGCACAGCGCTATACGATTGCCTTGCAGGGCGAAGATCGCATCGCCTTTGCTGCAGACTGTAACCGCGGCGGCGCCGGTCTGACCCATACCGATACCAGAATTGCGATGGGACTGTTGATGATGACGCGGGCCTATTGTGGCGACACCAGTCTGTCCGATGACTTTGCCATGGGACTACAGCAGATGACGCAGTGGGCCGTTCGCGGTGGTGTGCTGTATCTGTCTGATGATGCTGGCGTTCAATGGCTGTTTGTTCCCATTGTTGCCGGCAAAGCGACTGCGATGCCCTAAATCAACGCCCTGAGGGCAGCCTGTTAGCCCTGAGGCCGCGTTAGGCAACTTGTAGGCCAATGGTGCTGGCGTCGTCAGAGATGCCGCTACAGGGCGTTCCAAACCAGGCCAGGGTTTTGTGCAGGCTGACGACATTGCCCACAATGATCAGGATAGGTGACCCCAGAGGCATGGCGGCTGCTTTGTCGATGATGGTCTCTAAGGTGCCAGTAATAACCACCTGATCTGTCATGCCACCCGACTGTACCAATGCGATCGGATGGTCAGGTGATTTTCCATGTGAGATCAAATTCTGGGTGATATGGGCAAGTCTGTGATAACCCATATAGAAAACCACGGTTTGGTTATCAGCAACAAACTCAGACCAATTCACATCTGCACCCCCATCACGCATCTGTCCGGTGACAAATTTGACGGTTTGGGCAAAGTCTCGGTGTGTCAGGGGGATGCCCGCAGAGGCAGCACAGGCTGAGGCTGCTGTGATTCCCGGGACTACCTGATAGGGAATGCCGCGCGCTGCCAGCAAGGCCAGTTCTTCTCCGCCACGACCAAAGATAAAGGGATCACCACCCTTTAACCGCAGCACGCGTTTGCCCTGTTCGGCCAATGTCACCAGCAGTTGGTTTATCTCCTCCTGGGGAACCTCGTGATTGGATCGTGATTTGCCGACCGAAATACGGTCTGCATCCCGGCGAACGAGATCCAGAATAGCGGGTGAGACCAGCCGATCATAGAGCACCACATCGGCTTGTTGCATCAGGCGCAGTGCTTTAAAGGTCAGCAAATCTGGGTCTCCTGGTCCAGCACCCACCAGATAGACTGCGCCCTGTGGTGCAACGCCCTTTTCAAAGTTAGACAGCTGGTCTTCCAACACCTGTTGGGCGCGGAGGTCTTGGCCCTGTGCCACAGCATCTGCAACCGGTCCCTCAAATACAGCCTCCCAAAACAGACGGCGGTGCGGACTGTGGACGATGTGCTTTTTGACCCGATCGCGAAGATCGCCTGCCAACTGCGCCAGACGGCCATAATAATGGGGTAGGGTGGTTTCAAGTTTTGCCCGTACCATCCTGGCCAAAACAGGGGCCTTGCCCCCGCTTGAAATGGCTATCATCAGTGGTGACCGATCAATGATGGCTGGGAATATAAAGGAGCAGAGCGCGGGGCAATCCACGACATTAACCGGCATCCCTGCGGCGGTGGCATCTCGGTATACCTGCTGATTGACCTGGTCTTTTTCGGTTGCTGCCACGACCAGCAGCATGTTGGCGAGGTATTTTTCCTGATAAGGGTCTATTGCGATAACACCGCTGCCTGCTAAGAGGATTGAAATCTCTTGGCAGACATTAGGGGCAACAACCGTTACCCGTGCGCCAGCCTGTGTCAGCAGGCGTATTTTACGCAAGGCGATGTTGCCGCCGCCAACAACCAGGCAGTCCTTTCCTTTTAGGTCAAAAAACAGGGGTAAGTAATCCAAAATCAGTTCTCACAGTGTGTGTATCAACCCAAAAGGGATGGCAGTCTGTTGGCCAGATCTGTTAGCAAGCGGCTAGGCGCGCAAAAAGACCTCAGCGTCGACGTGTAGGCCGCACTCCTTGGTTTCAGGTTGCTCCCACCACCAACGCCCTGCCCGCACATCTTCACCGACAGCAATCGCTCGGGTACAGGGCGCACAGCCAATACTGGGGTACCCCTGATCGTGCAAAGCGTTATAGGGCAATTCGTGGCTGCGTATATAGTCCCAAACGTCCTGCTCAGACCAATCAACCAGCGGGTTGATCTTCTGTAAGCCATTGTCACTGTCCCAGCTTGTCGCCGACAGGGTGTTGCGGGTGACCGATTGCTCACGGCGAAGGCCTGTTACCCAAGCGTCATGACCAGCCAAAGCCCTTTTGAGTGGCACCACCTTTCTCAGTGTGCAACAGGACTTGCGTAACGCAGGACTGTTATAGAATGCATTGACACCTTCCTGTGCTACAAAGTCGGCCACGGCGTCAGCGTCAGGATAATAAACCCTGATATTATTTTGGTAACGCTGCTCCATAAGCACCAGCAAGGCTAGGGTTTGTTCAGGCAAGCGGCCGGTATCAATGCTAAATAGGGTGATACCCGGCGTATGTTTCGCAATGAGATCGGTAATGACAACATCCTCTGCACCCAGGCTGTTGGCGAAAGTCACGCGGCCGTAATTCGCCTGCGCTTGCTGGAGTATGGCGACAGCCTGATCAATTTTCTGTCTGAGCGATGGGGATGCATCTGTGGTCATACGCTGTCCTGGTGTTTCTGTGAATAATGGCGGTTTCATCGGTGCTGCCTCTACAGAGCGTCTTTGTGGGCACAGTCGTTACGCTGCTGATAGGGCTGGCTAATTTCTGAGAAGGCTGCGATATCGTCGGCCGATACCAGACTCTCAGTTAATGTCATGGCGTCAAAGCCGCAACGCTCCATAAAGGGCAGTCGGTCGCGCGTAACATAGCCTACGGCCCTTAACTGACCTTCAAAACCGTACAGCTGGCGCAGCAGTTTGGCGAGACTAAAGGCGCGACCATCGGCAACACTTGGAAAGGTGAGGGCGATCATTGCAAACCGTGATAGGTCTGGTTCGAGCAGCGCCAGATCCATGTCATTGCTGATCTCAATGCCCAAGGGGCCAGGATGTTCGTCACATGCCGCCCTGTGTTGGTCAAAGGTTGTCCAGGACAGCCATACCGCTGAAAGGGGTTCTAATCGCGGTAGCCCGCCATCGGTATCGGCTTCAACCCGGGTCCAGGGGTCGTTTTGAACCCATTGTCTGTTAATGATCAACGGCATAAACACGCTCCTTAAAGGGTGCCAGGCCGACACGACGGACCGTGTCAATAAAGGGCTCAGATTCCAGACGCTGTGCCACAAAGGTTTCTAGAATACGCCCGAGTGCATCTGGCACGGCAGCCTGAGGAATGGCCTTGCCCAGTATTTTGCCGAGCGACACCTGGTCGGTGGCAGAGCCGCCAATCATCAGCTGGTAGTAAGATTCACCCTTCTTGTCGACACCCAGGATGCCGATATTGCCGACATGGTGGTGCGCACAGGCATTGATGCAGCCAGACATCTTCAGCGAGAGGTCACCCAGATCATAGAGGTAATCAAAGTCATCAAAATGGGCTTGTATACGCGCTGCCACACCCAGTGTTTCGGCATTGGCAAGGCTGCAAAAATCGAGACCGGGGCAGCACATCAGATCATTGATGGTGCCTACGACCGGTCTGGCCAATCCCAAACCAGCCAGTGCCTTCCATAGGGGGTAGAGGTCGGCCTGCCGGATATGGGCAAAAATCATATTCTGGGTGTGGGTGGTTCTAATCTCGCTGAGGTTATAGCGGTCGGCGAGGTCAGCAATGGCATCCATTTGTTGGTGTGTCAGATCACCCGGGGCTATGAGGTAATCCTTAATGGCAATGGTAACCGCGCGGTAACCGAGTACCTTGTGGTCTTCGGTGTTGCGTTCAACCCAGATGGAAAAGTCTGACTCGGTTTTGAGGCGCTTGCCATAGGATCGGTCGGCTGAGGCATAGAGGTCATAGACCGGCATTTTAAAACTGCGTTTTACACGGGCAATCTCTGATGGATCCAGACGCAGGGAACCGTCCTTGATGGGTAGCCACGCTTTCTCAACCTTGTCACGAAAGGCGTCAATACCCAGGCCGGCAACCAGTATCTTGATGCGTGCCTTGTATTTGTTATCCCGATTGCCCAGCAGGTTATAGACCCTGAGGATGGCCTCGAGGTAGGAGAGTAGATCCTGCTGGGGTAAAAAGTCTTTGATCACCTTGCCGATGATGGGTGTTCTGCCAAGACCACCACCCACAAGTACCTCAAAGCCAACTTCACCGCGGTCATTCCGCACAAGATGTAGCCCCACATCATGGACCTGAGTGGCAGCGCGGTCTTGGTCTGAACCCGTTACCGCAAACTTAAATTTGCGTGGCAAATAGGCAAACTCAGGGTGCAGCGCCGCCCATTGGCGAATAATCTCCGCCCAGGGACGCGGATCCTCGACTTCACCGACACAGACCCCCGCGAGATGATCGGCACTGACACTGCGAATGCAACTGCCACTGGTTTGAATGGCATGCATCTGAACCTTGGCGAGGTCAGCCAGGATGTCTGGCACCTCTTCTAATTTTGGCCAGTTAAATTGCACATTTTGGCGGGTAGTAAAGTGCACATAGCCCTTGTCGTAGGTGCGTGACACAGCAGCCAAAGCCCGTAATTGGGTGGCAGACAGCAGACCATAGTTGATGGCTACCCGAAGCATGGGTGCTTGGCGTTGGATATAGAGGCCGTTTTGCAGGCGCAAAATACGAAAGTCTTCCTCTGGAATATCACCAGCCAGATAGCGTTGGGTTTGGCCACGAAACTGCACAACCCGCTCTTCTATGAGTCTTTGGTCTTGCTCGGTGTAGGCATACATGGATATTTATCCTTTGTGCTGCTGTTGGCTGGAACAACCCAAAATGGGAGGCGGAAATCGATCGCCTGATCCTGTGATTTTTGAGAGTCTAGCAGGCAGGGTTTATAGCCCAAAAGAATATATACAAATATGCTTAATCCTTAATGGCATAAGCGAAGCCGTTTAGCAGCCAAGGACCTTGGCCATCGGCGTTGGGTTAAGACGGGCGGTTTGGGTTGAGATCACAGGTTTCGGGTGCTAAAGCAAAAAAAATCCCCCAGGGTATCACTACCCAGGGGGATGGCTGTTCAGGTCAGTATTATGACAGGTAGGAGATGTCGGCTACCTGTAAGAACAGATCACGTAAACGCTTGAGCAATACCAAGCGGTTATTACGCACAGCGACATCGTCTGCCATGACCATGACATCATCAAAGAACTGATCAACCCCAGCACGCAAGGTCGCCAAATGCGCCAAGCAGTCGGCATAGGCATGTTGGGCAACCAGAGGTGCGAGCTGCGCCTGAATGCGTTCTATTTGCGCAAACAAGACCTGCTCCGCGTCTACCGAGAACAGGGCAGGATCGACCTGGGCGGGCAGATCAGTTAGGGCAACCTTACTAAGCAGGTTGCGAACCCTTTTATTGGCCGCAGCCAAGGCCGCTGCCTCAGGCAGTGTGCTAAAGGCATGAACGGCCTTCACTCTGAGGTCAAAATCCATCGGTCGGGTGATCTGGTTAAAACGCACCGACTGGATAATTTCAGTGGCGATGCCGTCATCGTTATACCAGGCGCCAAAGCGGTCGAGGATATACGCTGTTACCTGCTCGCGGGTCTTATCGCGGGTACTGGTATCAAAGCTGTGTTGCGCCAAGGCAATGTCCAGAAGGACGGTTATATCCAAGTCGAGGCGTTTTTCAACGAGGATGCGGATAAGTCCCAAGGCTGCGCGACGCAATGCAAAGGGATCCCTTGTGCCTGTGGGCGGTTGTCCGATACCAAACAAACCTGTGAGGTTGTCGAGTCGGTCTGCCAAGGCGACCGCAATGCCTGTATCCGATTCGGGTAATGGGTCTCCGGAACCCGCAGGCAAATAGTGCTCGCGAATCGCTCGGGCGACTTCGGCTGGCTCACCATCATGCAAGGCATAATAGGATCCAGCGATGCCCTGAAGTTCTGGAAACTCACCGACCATGTCCGTGACCAAATCGGCTTTGGCCAACATGGCGGCCCTTTCAGCCCAGTCGGGGTTAGATCCAATCAGTGTTGCGATAGCCGCTGCGATTTTTTCCAACCGACGGCGCTTGTCGCCCGTGGTACCCAACTCTTTTTGAAAGGTCACGGTATCCAAACGTGCTACCCGTTCTGCCAAGGGCATTGCCTTGTCCGTTTCCCAAAAGAAAGCGGCGTCTGCGAGGCGCGGACGTATCACCTTTTCATTGCCCGCAATTACCCTGCTGGGGTCCTTGGATTCAATGTTGGCGATAAAAACAAAATAGGGCTGCATGGCACCCGCTTTGTCGGTGGTATGGAAATATTTCTGGTGGTCTTCCATTG
>CAWUUZ010000019.1:0-7617 GCA_963925745.1 uncultured Pseudomonadales bacterium | reverse complement strand
AGGCAGTTGGCGGGCTTCTGCCATCTGTGTCAAACGCCAATGCGGATTCCCCCGAAGGGCTCTGTCTCGCTGCAGCTGGGCTTTGTGCAAACACTCTAGGCTAATGGCATAGGCCGCCATACTGCGGCGAGAATCATGAAGTGTCCGCCAAGCTGCTGACTGCTGTAGCGCTTCAAATAATCCTTGGGTGGTTACTTCCAAAAGGCTTAAAAGTTCACTCATATACCCTCCCCTGCAGTCCAGATTATGACACTCTAAAATCTAGTTGAGTAACGGGAAAACCGACAGCTGAGGCTTTGTAAATATTGTTTAAATGAAAAGATATTCGCCACTGTGAATTGACAAGATGCGGGACAGGATGGAGACGGGGCATGAATGGCAGGGTGTAGATCAGCGCACTATTAGGGCAGGAAAAAATCAGGCGCGCCACGCAGATCAGCGCGCCATAAGAAACAAAACAGACGTATTACTGCGCTTCTGGCACCGCGTCCAACAATGTTTTGAGTTCTCCCGATTCGGCCATCTCAGTGATGATGTCGCATCCGCCAACAAGCTCACCCTGTACCCAGAGCTGTGGGAACGTAGGCCAATTTGCATAGGCAGGCAACTCTGCACGAATATCAGGATTCTGCAGAATGTCGACATAAGCAAAGCGCTTGCCACAGGCCATCAAGTTCTGCACAGTTTTTGCGGAGAATCCACACTGGGGCTGCGTAGGTGACCCTTTCATATACAGCAGAATGCTGTTTTCAGCGATTTGCTGTTTAATCGTTTCAACGGTATCTGACATAGTACTTCCTAATGTGGCAGGTGGTTGTTAGTGAAACTATGATAATGGTTTCATTCGGCATTTGCACCTCACCTTGCCCAACATCACAGATTCAAAATAGTCTCTCGTCGGTTTCATTCCCATGAATTAAAAATTCTGCTAAAAAACCCAACGTCAGCGATCCTACGCAAGCCGCCACAATAGGGCGATGCCGCTACTGTTTATGGGCGTTCAACCCCATAAACGGCTTGCATTAAGGTCTGTCGACAGGTATACCTTTGCCCTCTACCAAGGCTTCAATAGCAGACACCCAAAAAGCATGATGACGCCATTTTTACGTTGGCATGTGGGTAAACGACACATAATTTTGTAACAGACAGGGGACTTCCCAGTGACCACCAGACATTTCCTAAGCCTCATGGACCTTTCACCACAAGAATTGGACCATGTCCTTAATCGCGCGATTGAAATCAAAGGCAAGCAATTGCGCCGGGAACTGTATGAGCCCTTTAAAAACTATGTGTTGGGTATGATTTTTGAAAAGTCCTCTACCCGTACCCGTGTTTCCTTTGAAACGGGTATGGTGCAACTCGGCGGCCATGCCATATTTATGTCACCCCGTGACACCCAATTTGGCCGCGGTGAGCCCTTAGAGGACAGCGCCCGTGTCATGTCAAAAATGGTCGATGGCGTGATGATTCGCACCTTTGATCAATCTGCCATTGAGTTGTTTGCGCGCTACGCTACCGTACCCGTTATCAATGCATTGACCGACCAATTCCATCCCTGCCAGCTGCTCGCGGATCTACAAACCTACCGTGAACAACGGGGCAGCATCGTTGGAAAAACTGTGGTCTGGATTGGTGATGGCAACAACATGTGCCACTCCTATATCAACGCCGCCATCTTGGCAGATTTCAAACTCCACATTGCCTGCCCAGAAGGATTCGATCCAGATCCTAAAATGGTGGCATCTGCAGGTGATCGGGTTCGTATATTCCGTGATCCAAAGGAGGCGGTTGTCGGTGCAGACTTGGTTTCTACCGATGTCTGGGCATCCATGGGTCAGGAGGAAGAACAGCAGATGCGGGTTACTGCCTTTGCTGGTTTTCAGGTGAGCCCTGCATTGATGGACTTGGCACAGGCTGATGCCTTGTTTATGCATTGCCTACCGGCACACCGCGGAGAGGAGGTCAGCCACGATATGTTAGACGACCCCCGTTCGGTGGTTTTTGAGCAGGCAGGTAACCGACTGCATGCCCAGAAGGCCTTGCTTGAATTTTTGTTTTTAGCAGCACAGTAGACCGCACCCCAGTGCGTTCTAAAGGACCTTGACAGCTTTTGTCCAGCGTCCAAAGGGAAATGAAACACAGGGCGGCCTGTTGTCATACAGGCACGCTGCCTTCTAGGTCATGGATAGTTAAGGAGTGTTGACGTGTCAGGTATACTTACAATGATTTTGGCAGGTGGACAGGGTACTAGGCTGTCACCTTTAACACAGGTTCGCGCCAAACCGGCTGTACCCTTTGGCGGCAACTACCGCATTATCGATTTTGTGCTTAACAATTTCGTGAACTCCGATTTACTCGAAATCTTTGTTCTCACCCAATTCAAATCCCAGTCGCTGATGAAACACCTGAGTCGTGCCTGGCAAGTCACAGGCCTCACAAACCGCTTTATTGATCCCATACCAGCCCAGATGCAAACGGGTTCCCATTGGTATCAGGGCACTGCGGATGCCATTTTTCAAAACGTCAATTTAATCGAAGATCTGGACCCCACCCTGGTCTGTGTCTTTGGTGGCGACCACATCTATAAGATGGATGTCCGCCAAATGATCGACTTTCACAATGACAGCGGTGGTCTCCTGACCATGGCTGCGATTCCCGTGCCAGTGGCGCAGGCTGATCAATTTGGTGTTATTGAAGTCGACGAAAAAGGCAAAATGATCGGCTTTGTTGAAAAACCCAAGTCCAACCCCAAGACCATTCCAGGCAATCCTGATTTCGTACTGGCATCCATGGGCAACTATATTTTTGATGCAGCAACCCTGGTAAAAAGCCTCAAAGAAGATGCACTGGATACCCACTCACAGCACGATTTTGGACACGACATCATTCCCAAACTGTTCGCGCAGGGTGCCGTCTATGTCTATGATTTTTCAACCAATGAAATCCGTGGCGAACCTGAAAACAGCAAGGGCTATTGGCGTGATGTGGGCACCCTGGACAGCTTTTATGAAGCCAATATGGATCTGACCTCAGTCACCCCACCCTTCGATCTATACAACAAGCACTGGCCACTGCGTAGCTTTCATGCAACAGCGCCACCAGCCAAATTTGTCCACGACGACATGAATCGCACAGGTCAAGCGATCCGGTCCATGGTATCGGGCGGTTGTATCATCAGTGGTTCCATCGTCTATAATTCCGTACTGGGCTATAACACCCATGTACACAGCCACTCCTATATCGACAGCAGCTACCTGATGGGTAATTGCAACATTGGTCGTGGTTGTCGCATACGTCGGGCCATTATTGACCATGGCACGGTTATCGCACCGGGAACCATTATTGGTGAAGACATCGAGAAGGATCGCGAGCGGTTTCATGTCTCCGAAAGCGGCATAGTTGTGATACCCAAACAGTCCCGCATTGGATTTTAAATGATTAAAGTATTGGTTTTGGCATCTGAAATGGAAGGCTTGGTTAAGACCGGCGGTCTGGCCGATGTTGTACGCGCGCTGCCCGCAACACTCAGGCAGATGGGCGTCGATATCCGTGTCGTCCTGCCCTTCTACAAACAGCAGATCAAACCTACACCACCGGTTACCATTCCCATATTAAAGGTCGCTCTGGGTGATGACGTTCATCTGGGCGTCGCTGTTCGGCAAACCACCGTATCTGAGGTACCTGTCTATTTGATCGAGCACAATCGGTTATACGACAGACCCGGAATCTATGATGATGGCTACAGCGCCTTTGAGGACAATGGTCTGCGTTATGGCTTGCTGAGCAAGTCTGCCTTAGAGCTGTGCGCGTCTTTAAAATGGTATCCCGATGTCATCCATTGTAATGACTGGCAAACCGCCATCACGCCCTATTACCTCAAACACCACATGACGCGGCGCCGTGGCTTTAAAAACATCAAGACCCTGCTCACCATCCACAATGGTTTCTTTCAAGGTCGGATCCCCAACCCAGAACGTAAAACCTTGGGAATTCATGAGGCAGCCTACGTTTCAGAGATTTTTGAAGACCACCAGATGGTCAACCTACTCAAGGGTGGCATTCACTATGCCGACGCCGTTAACGCGGTTAGCCCCGGCTACCGGGACGAATTGTTGGAACCCGAGACGAGCCATGGCCTGTGGAAAACCTATCGCGCCCGAGAGCAACACTTCCTGGGCATCCTCAATGGCTGTGATTATGGCCATTGGGATCCTGAACAGGATGACCTTATTTCCAAAAAATACAGCCACAGGCATTTGGCGGGTAAAAAGCACTGTAAAAAGACACTGCAAAAGGCCATGACCCTAGCCGCAGATGCTGACGTTCCCATATTGGGCATTGTTAGCCGACTGACAGATCAAAAGGGCTTTGCCTATCTGCTACCGGCACTCAAAACCCTGCTTTCAGCACAGGACATGCCGGTTCAGGTGATTGTATTGGGTGATGGAGATCCGGAAGTGGCCAAGGCGCTTACGGTGCTTCAAAACCAATTTCCAACCCGCTTACGTTTTCACCGAGGTTACAGCAACGAGTTGGCCCATGAGATTGAAGCGGGTGCTGATTTCTTTTTAATGCCGTCACTGTTTGAGCCCTGTGGGCTAAATCAGATCTATAGCTTGAAATATGGCACCTTACCCATTGTGAGAGCCGTGGGTGGATTAAAGAATACGGTGGTGGGGTTGGACGACGTGCACAGTAACCATGCACTGGCGACGGGGATCGATTTTAACGATGCAACGACAGCTGGCTGTTTAGGCGCTATCGAGAAGGCGGTCAGTCTGTGGTATCTGCAACCTGATATTTACAAAGAGATGCAGCAAACCGCCATGAAGCAGGACTTCTCTTGGGAAGCACCTGCCAAGGCCTATCTCAAACTCTACCGATCGCTTAAGACAAAAAGTGCGGATTCAGCTGCTTCGGCTTGAGAAACAACAGGGCCAAAACCAACGCCACTGAACAGGACAGCGCAGACAGCAAAAACACAAACTGCGCCCCTGTCCCATCTGCCCAGAGGTAACCTGACAGCAGGTTACCCAGTATCAATCCACCTCCAGCAACAAAGCTCACATACAAACTTTGCCCCATGCCCTGTTGGCGTCTGGAAAACAGATGGCTGACCAAAAAGATGGCGGTGCCATGCATGGCGCCAAAGGAAAAGGCGTGTATCAGTTGGGCAACCAGAATCAGAGAGAGGTTGTCAGGCATAAAGGCCATGATCAACCATCGGGCGATCGCCAATATCAGCGAAATAATCATCAGGGGGAAATAGCCGCTTCTTTTTAACACCAGCGGTATCACAGCCATAAACGAGGCTTCCGAGACGGCTGCGAGCGCCAAGAGCGTGCCAATCATAAAGGAACTAAATTGCCATTGTTGCCAATAGAGGTCTGCAAAAATATTGTAGGGCGCTAATGCAGCCTGATTGAGCAGCATCACCAGAAAAACCGCTGCAACTGCCGGAATCTTTAACCGCTCAAGGCCACTGGTTTTACCGGTGTCGCTGCTGTCTACAATCAAGGGTAACTTGGGTATCCACCAGGTAATCAGAAAGAGAAAGGACACCAGCCCCAACAGTCCGTATCGAAACCAATCGACCCCTAGGGTTGCCAATACCGCACCCGATATCCAGACAGTCGATAAAAATCCAAGCGTTCCCCATAACCGAATCAGGCTATAGCGGTGTTTGTCAGCGCCCAACACCTGCATGGCAATCGCTTCAAATTGTGGCAACGCCATGCTCATTGAAACACCAATTAACAGCGCAATGACCAGGGTGTGTGCAATGCCCATCTCAGGTTCAAGTAAAAAGAAGGCGACAAACAACATCACAATGGCATAGCGCGCCAACATGACCCTTTTACCTGTGAGGTCGCTAAGACGCGCAATAATAAAGGGGGCAAACAGGTTGGCACCGGTCACTGTGGCCATAATCCAGCCAATTTGTTCAAAATCATAACCATAAGCGTGAAAATAACGGCCTGCATAGGGAAACAAAACCCCAAAAATAGCAAAATAGGCCCAATACAAAACGCTCATTCGAATCATTGGCACAGCGGACATCTCCGGTCGGGTGGTGTATTTCATTCAGGCGCGCATGGTACAGCATTTGAAGTATAGGACTAAGGCTTTGACGCAGGGTTGTCTTGTTTCAAGTCTTTTTCGGTCTTTTTTGCTTCACGGCGTCGTTGGAAGAATTGCACCATGGTCTCGCGACATTCATCTTCCAATACACCACCGAGCACTGTTATCTGGTGGTTAAATGCCGCCACCTCGGTAAGCCGAGCGCCGCTGACCACCGCACCCGCCTTTGGTTCTGGGGTGCCATAAACCAACCGTTCGACCCGGGCATGCACCAGTGCACCAAAGCACATGGCACAGGGTTCTACCGTGACATAGAGTGTCGTGCCAGGTAGTCGATAGTTCGCAACATGACGTCCTGCATCCCGTAAGCATTGCACCTCGGCATGGGCTGTTGGGTCATGCTGGCCAATCGGCTGATTAAAGCCCTGACCAATAACGACACCATCCCGCACCAAGATCGCGCCAACCGGCACCTCATCTAAGCGGTCCGCTTGTTGCGCCTGCGCCAGTGCCAGACGCATAAATGCAGCGTCGCGTTCGGCATCGGTCATGGCACCAGATCCTGCATAAAAATTTGACTGAGGTGGTGTACGGTCATGGCATACAGCAGGCTGTGGTTATAGCGGGTGATGACATAAAAATTGTTTAGGCCATACCAGTATTCAAACCCACTGTCGGTTTCCAGCTTAAAGGGCAGCACCGCGACATCGTCAGCTACCCATTCAGTGGGCTGCCAACCAAAGGCCCTTGTCTCTCCAATGGTCGCAGACAGCGCCAGTTTTGGTGCAAGGGCAGCGTCTATGTCTGGGCCTGTAACAGCGGCTCTAATGGTCACCGCCTCTCCCTCTTTCCAACGGTGTCGCATAAAATAATTGGCAACACTCCCTATGGCGTCAACGGGGTTGTTCCAAATATCAATGTGGCCGTCAAAGTCAAAATCGACCGCATAGGCCCGTATAGACGAGGGCATAAATTGCACCAAACCCATCGCACCTGCATAGGAGCCTTTAACTGAAAAGGGATCGAGATCCTGACTCTTGGCAAATATTAAAAATTCTTTGAGTTCTTTAAGGAAGTAGGTTTCGCGGCTTGGAAAGAAGAATCCGATGGTGGCTAGGGCGTCAAAGACCCGATAGCTGCCCTGATTGCGACCAAAGCGAGACTCGATAGCAATAATCGACAGGATCACTTCAGCAGGCACACCGTAGACCATTTCAGCACGTTCAAAGGCAACACGGTTTTCTTGCCAAAAAACACGGCCTTTTTCAATGGTGTCAGGAGAGACAAACATGGGGCGGTAACTTTTATAGGTTTTGGTCTTTTCAGCCGGTCTACTGAGGGCCTTGATGATGCTTTCTTGGTACCGTACTTCATCGAACCAGGCCACAAGCTGTTTTTCTGAAAAGCCATTTTCAGCAACCAGAGTCTGAATATACTGTTGTACGTCTTCCTGCTGGCTAAACCGTTCGGCATAGGATGTCACACTGCTGAAGACCAACGCCACTATACCAATAAACCGTAAATCCATATCAAGGG
>CAWUUZ010000018.1:0-8446 GCA_963925745.1 uncultured Pseudomonadales bacterium | reverse complement strand
CTAAAAGGAGGGCTCATAACGTGGGCTGCAGCGAATTCAAAGTTTTCATTTCTATAAACACTTTCATCAACAACCAAATGACCAGCAAGGCACTCACCATAAACCCGTTGACCTTCATTTCGCGCCTTAACAATGGCGTCTAATGAATCTTTGCAGGACACGTGTACCACATAGATCGGCACATTCATCACTTCAGCAATTCTGATGGCGCGCTGTGCCGCTTCACCCTCTACTGCCGGCGGACGGCTCAAAGGATGGCCTTCTGGTCCTGTAATACCCTTCTTTAACATGTCCTGTTGCAGTTGGAATACAAGTTCTCCGTTTTCTGCATGGACGGTTGGCATCGCGCCCAGCTCTAAACAACGGCGAAAACTTTTAACCAGGGTTTCATCGT
Organism: uncultured Pseudomonadales bacterium; assembly: GCA_963925745.1. Lineage (GTDB taxonomy): Bacteria > Pseudomonadota > Gammaproteobacteria > Pseudomonadales > Natronospirillaceae > CAJXZL01. Next base: position 8,052 of record CAWUUZ010000018.1, on the reverse strand, counting down.
CAGCCATAATGGCATTTTTATAGGCCATAAAATGTTTGAAACTGTTCACGCCATGTTCTTTAACCAGCGTACCCATGTCTGCTTCTACCGAGTCATCCCACCAGGTAATCGCCACATGAAAGCTGTAGTCAGAAGCCGATTTTTCAGCCCATTCACGCCATTGGTTATAGGCTTCAATTAACGATTGCTGTGGTGATGGAATAACAAAATCGATAATTGTTGTGTTACCGCCAGCAAGGCCAGCAGCGGTTCCCGTATAAAAATCTTCACTGGCAACGGTGCCCATAAAGGGGAGTTGCATGTGGGTATGTGGATCGATACCACCAGGCATAACATATTTTCCAGCTGCATCGACTATTTCTGCACCAGCAGCGACAGCCAAATTGCTTCCAATGGCAACAATTTTGCCCTCTTCGCAATAGACATCTGCAACATAGGTATTGTCTGCGGTTACAACCGTGCCACCGCGAATCAAAATTGACATGGATTTATCTCCTTTTCGAAGCTTTAAGACGTCAGGTAGACAAATGGTTGTCTTCGTAAGACGTATATTGAAATCAGAATCAAAAAAAACAAAAGCAGAAAAATAGACCGTAGCTCCTCTGCTTTTAATGGTACAGGTGCTCAGCTCACTGTTGTAAGCGGCACCTTCAACTTAGGCAGTCATGTCTTTTTTGGCCATAAACCAATAGATTACGCCACCCATCGCTGAACCGGTAAACCAGCCATAGCTATAGAACCAGCTCAGAGAGCCCGTTGTTAGCGCGAAAATAGTTAGGGCAACCGGTATTGCAAAAGAAATCAAACCTGCTGAATTAAAACCAGCATAGATGCCATTGGTTTTGTACAACTCAGCCAGATCAAGCTGCTGCTTTTTGATAAAGAAATAATCAACAATCATAATGCCGGCAATTGGACCCAAAAGACTTGAGTAACCCAGTAACCAACCTGAATACATAGCCTCTACGCTCAGGTCAGATTCAATGATGCCCATTCTTTTGAGCAGTTCCCAGCTCATGAGAATGATGCCAATGGCGCCTGTTATCAAAGCGCCTCGTGTTTGGTTGATTTTCTTAGGAGCAATGTTTTGGAAGTCATTGGTTGGAGACACAATGTTCGCTGCTGTGTTGGTAGACAGGGTCGCGATCACGATCATGACCATTGCAAGGGTTACCCAAACTGGGCTATCAATCTTACCAATGAGGTTAATTGGATCAGAGATGGTTTCACCGACCAGGGTTGTAGAGGCTGCTGTTAAAATCACGCCAAGCGATGCAAACAAGAGCATGGTTAATGGCAAGCCAATAACCTGACCAACAACCTGATCTTTTTGAGACCGCGCATAGCGGCTGAAATCGGGAATGTTTAATGACAACGTGGCCCAGAAACCTACCATCGCAGTTAAACCACCGAAAAAGTAACCCCAAATTGAAGCGCCTTCTGGACGGTTAGCAGGAACAGCAAGCAGTTCAGAAAAAGAAATCTGAGGCGTTGCCCAAATCAATAGCCCTAGGCTGACGAGCAACAATAGGGGTGCAGACATGGTTTCCATGACTTTAATAGACTCAGAACCCTTGATGACGATATAGAGGTTCATCACCATAAACATGAAGAAACCAAGCACTTCACCAGTACCACCCAAACTCTCCCAACCAGGAAGAATATTAGACAGTAAAATGTGAATGGCTATGCCGCCAAACAGTGTCTGAATACCAAACCAGCCACAGGCAACCATCGCTCTGATCAGGGAAGGAATGTTTGAACCCAATACGCCAAACGACGACCGCAATAGAACCGGAAATGGGATGCCGTATTTTGTGCCAGCATAGGCATTGAGGGTTAAGGGAATTAACAGGATAACGTTGGCAATCAGAATCGTCATTAAGGCTTCAGAAACAGACAGCCCAAAGTACGCTGTTAACACGCCACCAAGCGTGTAGGTAGGCACACAGATGGCCATACCAACCCAAAGCGCAGCGATATTTCGCGTGGTCCATGTCCTGTCTTTAATTTTCGTCGGGGCAATGTCTGGGTTGTAGTGCTGGCTTTGGCTGACGTCACTTCCGACATCCAGTTCAAAAAACTCACCAACCTTTACAACGGATGAGGTGCTCTTGTTATTCGTCGTCATATTCCTTCCTCGCTATTTTTTATTGTTTTTGAGCTTGTTTTACACCAGTTCTGCGCAAGAAAAATGGCTTGTTACAATTCAAGGCACATATCTGATGTGTTGTAGAAATCGGGCGACCACAGGTTCATAGGTTCTAGATGTCGGGTTGTGGAAGCGGCGCTGCTGGCCGGTATGGGCCCTATAGCGGTGGCAATCTGAAGATGCAATCAAGGGTTTGCTTAGGGCGGAAGCTGAAAATAGTTGTCTGATTATAAAATGGGATAACAAAAGGAATGAGGTGGTAAACAGTGAGGGAAGGGGGGAGAAACGACCCATCCATTTGACATTAAATAGGCAGGAATCTAGGGCAATAGGGTCACTAAGATACCCCAGGGGAATGGGAGTCCTATATGTAAAGCACAAAAATAAAGGCATCGCACTCATCCTTGTGGTTCCAGCTGTGACATTGCCTAGGATCGATCAAAGCGATCTTTCATCTGATTCACTGATTACATCACCCAAAGTATCGTCACTGCAAAGTCTGATAGATTTATTGTTAGATTTATTTTTACCTATTGGTAAATCCTATTCCTAAATAAAATAGCTGGCAAGGTGTTTTTTCGGATAGGCAAATACCTGTTTTTGATGAGTCAAAAACGCACATAGGGTCAAGATATTACAAAGTGCACAGGGAAGGGTCCTTATTATAGGTGCAACGGATGTCCTATCAATCTGCTACATTTTTGTGCGCTACTGGGGTCAAACGGCGGATTTAGTTATTGTGAAACGCACCCTTATTCTGAGATAAGGTTTGTGAAACAGTAACCAAAGGCTTAACCTTTTGGTCGAATTCCAATCCACATTTTATCCTTAAGCAACATTCTGGTACCTAGTTTCTCATGACCAAAGCACTTGATCCAAAAAACAAAAAGCCCAAAAGTCGATCCCGTACGGCGACAGAAAGTAGCATTCTTGCTGCTGCAGAGGATGTGTTTGCCCGATTTGGATACCACGGTACTGCCATCAATGCGATCGCAGACAAGGTTGGGTTGTCAAAACAAAACATGCTTTATTATTTCCCTTCGAAAGAAGTGTTGTATCAGCGTGTTTTGGAGAATGTGCTTAACCAATGGTTGGAGAAGATGGCCTTGTTGGAGCAGGAGGGCGACAATCCAAAAACCATGATGACCAATTATATCCGCGGCAAAATAGACATTTCACGGGTCCACCCTAATGGCTCAAAGGTATTTGCCAACGAAATCATCAGCGGTGCTCCGCGTTTGAGAGATTATCTTAAAACCAACTTGATTCCCCAGTTAGAAGCCGATGTGCAACTGATCAAACAATGGATTTCAGAAGGGAGGATGGATCCTATCGACCCCTATCATCTGTTCTTTCTAATCTGGTCCTCAACCCAAACCTACGCCGATTTTTCTACCCAAATCGAGTTGGTTTTGGACAAGCCCAAGTTAGAAGAACAAGACTATGACAAGGCGAGTGAATTTCTAATCCACCTAATTTTGAAGGGCACGGGTATTCATTAAGGCCATGCACCCTGACGTTTGCTCCGGGGTATTTTCCCCAGGAGCCTCTGCTTAACCCCCCATTTTCTTTCCTACAGCGCTCGCTATTTCGCCACGCAATTCCACCAAAACGCGCAGCGGTTATCGCGTCGTATCGGCCTTCACACCTATCCAATTCGGTGTTTATCTGCTCAAAACGGCTGGTGTAGCCAAGCTCGTTTGTGCCAAATTCAGGCTGCAGGCCATATAAAACGCGGCTTTAAATATTGATTGACTCTTTGATAGAAAAAGAAATACTATGTTTTTACCAATTGGTAAAAGGCAAGGCTTTGACAATCAAAACCATTCAAGCTGCTGATTACGGATTGAACAATAAAAATAAAATTGGTTCGGTGGAGATTGACGAATGTTGTCGAAATCACAGGCGCTTGCCTTAGAACATATTGAAGGTAAAGACCTTGAAGATCTGTGCAATAAGGCTAAACACGTACGAGACTCCTTTTGGGGTGATCGTGTTACCTACTCTCGGAAAGTTTTTGTCCCGCTAACCAATATGTGTCGTGACACCTGCACCTATTGCACCTTTGTAAAACACCCTGACTCACCCGAAGCCAACATCATGACACCTGATCAGGTAATGAAAGTGGTTTTGGCTGGCCAGCGTATGGGCTGCAAGGAAGTGTTGTTTAGCTTTGGTGAAAAACCAGAACTGCGCTACCAAAAAGCACGGGATAGATTGGCGGTTTTGGGTTATACGAGCCTAACCGATTACCTTGTTGATGTGTGCAAGCGCGTTCTTGCTGAAACCGATATGTTACCCCACATCAATGCAGGCACCCTTTCTGAAGAAGAGCTAACAAAGCTAAAGCCGATCAGTGCCAGCATGGGCATGATGCTAGAAACAGTATCCCGTCGTTTGCTAAAGAAAGGGCAGGTGCATTACGCCTGTCCAGACAAGGTTCCCGTTCAGCGTTTACGAACCCTGGTTCGCGCAGGACGCTTAAACATTCCCTTTACGACCGGCATTCTTATCGGTATCGGTGAAACATGGGAAGAGCGTATCGACAGTCTGATCGCCATTAACGATATCCATTTAAAATATGGACACATTCAAGAAGTCATCGTTCAGAATTTTTGTGCCAAACCGGGAACTGGAATGGCCGACGCGCAAGAACCCAGTCTGAATGACATGATAAAAACACTGGCAGTCGCACGCCTTATTCTGGATCCAAGAATCAGCCTGCAAGCGCCACCTAATTTACAGCAACAGTACGGTGCTTACCTCAACTCTGGTATCAATGACTGGGGTGGCGTGTCGCCACTGACCATTGACCACATCAACCCCGAACGCGCCTGGCCTCAAATTGCAGACCTTGCTGCTGCAAGCTTTAACACGGGCCATAGGTTGCATGAACGGTTGACTGTATACCCGCATTTTCAGAAAGAACCCAGGCGTTATTTTGACGGCGATATTGCCAAAAGAGTATCGAACTTGGCCGATGCTGATGGCTTTGCCAAGGTGCAGTGTTGGGTCAGCGATAACGGCATGCAAACTGGGGAAACCCCTTTGGCAACCGACAGAATTCATATTCAGGAAGTCGTTTTTGACAGCACCACTGACCAGCCTGTAATGGGTTTTAGGGGACTCTCATGAATAAAGGGCTAACCATGAACCAACCGACATCAGAAACACATTCAGATTTTGCGCATACCGCTATGGCCAAAAATAGTGGCTTCGCAAGTCAGGCCAACCCAAGAGGCGCGCACCATGTGAACCGGCATTCAGAAACCTTTGCTCACCAACTGGGTGCGATTCGCATGCAACTGAGCACCATTGACCCTCAGGTGGCCGGTATTTTATTGAAATCTTTGGATGGACATGAGGTGTCACAGGATGACGCGGTTGTGTTGTTTGGATCAGAAGGTCCCGAATTGGACGCCCTGGTGTCAACGGCTAATCTGGTGCGTGAAATGGCAGTCGGAAATAAAGCCAGCTTTGTGATTACCCGCAATATCAATTTCACCAACGTTTGTTATATGGGCTGCAAATTTTGCGGCTTTGCAAAACGAAAGGATGATGTTGGCGCTGAACTCCTGTCCATGGAAGACATGGCTATTCGGGCTCAGGAAGCTTGGGACAGAGGGGCCACGGAGGTCTGTATTCAGGGCGGATTACACCCAGATATCGATGGCAGCCACTACCGCAATATCTTAATTGCCATCAAAAAACAGGTTCCACAGATGCATATTCATGCATTCTCACCCTTTGAAATATGGTTTGGCGCCCTCAAAAGCAAAATGAGTGTCGCGGATTTTATTCAGGACCTGATAGACCATGGTTTAGGGTCAATGCCAGGCACAGCAGCAGAAATACTGGACGTAGATATCCGCAAGCAACTCACCAAAGACAAGCTGTCTACGGCGCAGTGGACTGAGATCATTACCACTGCCCACAAGCTGGGTCTGCCTACCACAGCCACCATTATGTACGGTCACATAGATGAACCCCGACATTGGGCAGCTCATATCGAACTCATACGGGATATTCAAAAAGAAACGGGTGGCTTTACCGAATTTGTACCCCTGGGATTTGTTCATACAGAATCACCACTGTTTGTAAACCAAGGTGCCAACAACATGGTCGTCAGGCCCGGCCCCACAGCCGAAGAAAATATTCGCATGCATGCGGTTTCCAGGCTGATGCTCAATGGCTGGATCGATAACATCCAAGCGTCTTGGGTAAAGCTGGGGCCAATTTATGCCCAGAAAATGCTTAATTCTGGTGCCAATGATCTTGGTGGAACCCTGATGAATGAAAGCATCTCGCGTTCGTCTGGGGGCAAGCACGGGCAAGAAATCGTACCCGAAGAAATGGTGCACATGATCACCAACGCAGGGCGCACTGCAATACGCAGAAATACCCTCTACAAAGAACTGGAAGTCCTATCCACACCGACCGTCGTCTCGTTGGAGCGCTCTGATAGAAATAGGGCGAATCTGTTACATGCCGACCCTAGCCAGTTGATCGCTTCCACAGGTGGGCTCTCCGCATGAAGGCATTTAACAACCCACAGGGGCAACCCAAAATTACCCTGTTAGCGGGTGGTGTTGGTGGCGCAAAAATGGCAGAAGGTTTGGTGCACAGCCAATACGGCGACAACGTCACCATCATTGGTAATGTCGCAGATGACCAAGAATTTCACGGACTCTGGGTTTCTCCCGATATCGACACCCTCACTTACAGTCTGGCAGACCTCATTTGTCGTGAAAAAGGCTGGGGGCTAAAAGAAGAGACCAACCGAACCCTGGATGCACTCAGCAGACTGGGTGCAGACACCTGGATGTATCTGGGCGACCAAGATTTTGCGACCCATATTTACCGCACAGAGCGGCGAAAGGCCGGTCATCGACCCAGTGACATTGCCAAACACATTGCCAAGAAACTGGGCGTGAATACCCCGATTTTATTGCCCACCGACGATGTTATCCAAACCCGTGTACTGACAGCAGATGGCTGGATGGACTTCCAAACGTACTTTGTGAAACACCAATGCAAACCTGACATTCTGGAATTTGCGATCGACGGAATAGCGACAGCAAAACCAACGCCTGAAGCACTGGAAGCCATAGAAACAGCAGACATCATTATATTGGCTCCCAGCAACCCCATTGTCAGCATCGGCGCGATATTGGCCGTTCCAGGAATGCGTCAAGCCATCCAAAAATCCAGCGCGTACAAATTGGCGGTATCGCCCCTAATCAATGGCACAACGGTAAAGGGGCCGGCAGACAGGATGATGACATCGGCCGGTTACAGCTGTGATGTCTTTGGTGTGGCGCACTGTTATCAGGGATTGATTGATGGCTTGGTGATTGATCAGCAGGACAGCCACCATAAAGCGGCATTGGTCGCTCAGAACCTGCATGTGTGTGTCACCAATACCCTCATGCAGTCCCGAGAAACCAAGGTTGAAGTGGCAGAGTCTGTGATGGCTTTTTATGAGTCTGAACGGGGTTCATTCGCGACAGCATCTTTTATAGCGGCGGCATCATGAAGACCTGCATTGTAATTCCAATGAAAGATCCGACAGAGTCGAAGCAGCGGTTGGCCAATGCGCTAGACGCCCAAGAACGACAGGCTTTGGCATTGCATCTCTTTAAACAAACCCTTGATTTTCTTAACCTGCATTTTTATGACATTCCTGTGGTAGTGGTGACACCCTCAGCGCACATCGCCGACATCGCATCCAAGGTGGGTGTTAAGGTTCTTATAGAAGACGGTACTGGCTTAAATAACGCCATCAGTATGGCTGCTGCATTCAGTTGTGAGTTGGGTTTTGAATCACAACTCTTGCTGCCTGCTGATATTACCGACCTGAGTCAGTCAGAAATTCAAACCTTGCTAGACCATCCAAGGGA
>CAWUUZ010000017.1:0-2699 GCA_963925745.1 uncultured Pseudomonadales bacterium | reverse complement strand
ATACCGATGGTGCCTGCAAAGGCAATCCTGGCCCCGGTGGCTGGGGTGCGTTATTAGAATACGGACAGGAAAGTAAGTCATTCTGTGGTGGTGCATTAGACACAACCAACAACCGCATGGAGCTAATGGCTGCGATTGAGGGCTTGAACCAGTTGACGCGTCCCTGTGTGGTTGAACTCTATACTGACTCCAGCTATGTCCAAAAGGGCATTACTGAGTGGATTGTCGGATGGAAGAAAAAAGGCTGGAAAAATTCCCAAAAGAAGCCGGTAAAGAACGTCGATCTGTGGCAACAACTTGATGCAGCCACTGAACGCCATCAGGTGTCTTGGCATTGGGTAAAGGGCCACGCAGGACATGCTGGAAATGAACGCGCTGATGCACTCGCCAATGAAGGTGTTGCACATATCCTAGAACAGGCAGGTAAGTAATGACGCGACAGATTATATTGGACACTGAAACCACGGGTATCAGTCCGCGCGACCACCGCATTGTCGAAATCGGCTGTATTGAAATGATTGACCGGAAACTCACCGGCAACACCTTTCATGTCTATATCAACCCAGAAAAGCAGATGGACCAAGAAGTCATCAACATTCACGGTCTTACCAATGCATTTCTGGCTGACAAACCTACCTATGACGCCGTTGCGCAACCCTTTTACGATTTTATAAAGGGTGCAGAGTTGGTGATTCACAATGCGCCCTTTGATGTTGGCTTTATCAACATGGAAAACACGCGCCTCAAACGTGGAAATCCGGGATTGGTGGCCGATTTTTGCACCATACTCGACACCCTGGTGATGGCGCGAGAAAAACACCCCGGCCAAAAGAACTCTCTGGATGCTTTGTGCAAAAGGTACTTTGTCGATAACAGCATGCGAGAAAAGCATGGCGCCCTATTAGACGCAGAAATTCTGGCTGAGGTTTACCTCGCGATGACCGGTGGCCAAACCCACCTCTGGGGTCAGGATGACGGCAACGGTGAACAGGCCAACAATGGCAAAAGTGCCGTTGGCGCTGCACCTTTATCAGCCTTTGATTTGCCGCTGATTCAAGTTTCTGACGCCGACCTTCAAGGTCATGCAAAGATGTTGGCGCTGTTAGACAAGAAAAGCGATGGCGCCATTTGGCACAAGCGCTTGGCCGATTCTGAAGTTGATGGAATAGACGCCGAATAGGGTTAAAAAGCGCGCGATATACGCCAAAATAGGGGTCTTTTTAAAATACGTAAAATGAGCCAGTTAGACCAGAGAGTGGTTTTCTGGTATGATTACATCCATAGATTAGGAATTACTAAAAGAGCTTTCATCATAGATAGCTCTTTTTTTTTGACCGATTTTTACATAACGATGCCAATGACGGCGTTGTATTGAGTTACGTCAACACGAGGAAACATTCATGAAAAATACAAAGACCCTAGCGCTTCTAATTGCGGCCGCTGTACTGCTGATCGCTGCAGGTGGCTGGTGGTTCTCGCAGAAGCCCATCGCTGAGCAGCCACAGGCACAGGCTGCGTGCGGCAAAGTTACCATTGCGGACATGAATTGGAGTTCAGCTTCTGTCATGGCTAACGTCGATCAATTCATTTTGACCCATGGCTTTGGCTGTGACGCGGAATTGGTTCCTGGCGATACCATGCCAACAGGCACCTCTATGATTGAAAAGGGCGAGCCTGACATTGCACCAGAATTGTGGAGCAATGCAATGAAGGCTGTTTTGGATACTGCTGTTGCTGAGAAGCGTTTGCGTTATGCGGGCAAGTCTCTGTCTGACGGTGGAGAAGAAGGCTTTTGGGTTCCTGAATACATGGTTGCCAAAGATCCTAGCCTCGCCACTATTGAAGGCGTTATAGCCAATGCAGCGCTATTTAAGCATCCGGAAAATCCTGCAATGTCAGCATTGTATGGCTGTCCTGCTGGTTGGAACTGTCAGATTTCCAGTGAAAATCTATACCGTGCACTGCATTTGAAAGATGCCGGTTTTGACCTGATTGATCCAGGTTCAGGCGCTGGCCTTTCTGGTTCTATTGCACATGCCTATGAGCGTGGCGAAGGATGGCTTGGTTATTACTGGGCACCTACGGCTATTTTGGGCAAATACAAGATGGTTAAGGTCGACTTCGGTACGGGTGTAGATATGGCGATGTTTAAAGACTGTATTACCCAAGCTGGCTGTGCTGATCCTAAGCCAACCATGTATCCACCATCGTTGGTAAACAGTGTTACCACTGAAGAATTCGCAAGCCGCGTACCTGAGGCTTACAACTATATTTCTTCACGTTCATTTACCAATGCAGACATGAACGAGCTATTGGCATGGATGGAAGCAAATCAGGCTGACGGCGAATTTGGCATGGAACACTTCTTGAAGACCAGTGAAGCGATCTGGACCAAATGGGTCACTCCGGCTGTTGCAGAAAAAGTTAAAGCAGCTTTGTCTAACCTGTAATACGCACCATCTAATCGATAGTAGGGCGGTAAACTACGCCTTACTATCGGCTTTTCTGCATGAGCTATGACGCCAACTTCAGCCCAGTCTGGATGTTTTCTTGGTTGTTATGTCCAAGATTTATGCAAATAAAAACACCTCTTCTTAACTAGCCAAGCTAGACTGTTAAACCTATAACGCGCAACAACTAATTTTTGCAGGCCCTGCTTCTATTTTGGTATGGTCAAAGAACGTATTAGAATTCGACCC
>CAWUUZ010000016.1:0-5685 GCA_963925745.1 uncultured Pseudomonadales bacterium | reverse complement strand
ATTGGGGGCAGGGCATTGCAACCCAGGCGATTACCCTGTTACTCAAGGAATTCACCGAGCGTCCGGTTTATGCATCAGCGGCTGCCGATAATGGTGGATCAAGGGCGGTGTTGGAAAAAACTGGCTTTGTACCTGTTGGAACTGAAATGGGATTTGCCAATGCGCGGCAGTGTGACATTCAAGAAGTGTTGTATGCCCTTGGCGCTAAGCCAGGGGTGTAAGCCAAACCCAAAACCACTGACGTCATCACCGGGCTTTGGGCTTTTCTCAGGTCTGCGAGATCTGCAAAGGCTTTTTACATCGAGCCGTAACCACTAATCCTGCGCCAACACCTCACATCGAAACGATGCCTGATCAGGCTCGCCAAGCGCGCTTGCCAATTTGGGCAGCAATGCCTGCATCCGGTCAAACAGCACCCAGGGCGGGTTGATAACGATCATGCCGGATCCCGTCATGCCACGTCCGTCAGTCTCTTTCAGCACATTCAGTTCAAATACCTGAATGGACTTAATGCCGGCGCGTTTTAACGCGGCTTCCATTTTGTTGATGCGCTCTCGGTCCACCACGGGATACCAAATGGCGTAAACGCCGGTTCGGAATTTTTCCCAGGCTTTGACAACCGTCTTGGTAACAGCGGCATAGTCATCTTTCATTTCGTAGGAAGGGTCTATCAGAACAACGGCACGCTTTGAAGCGGGTGGTAACACAGCCATCAAACCCTTTAAGCCATCGGTCTGTTGTATGCGGGTATGGCGAAACGCACCGTATTGCCCGTTCAAAAGTCCAAAGTCTGTGCTGTGTAATTCAAAAAGCCAGCGGCGATCATGCTTTCTCAATAGGCGGTGGGCAATCTCAGGTGAACCGGGATACTGGGTCAGCGATGGGCCTTTTTGGCAATCAGACACCAATGCCAAATAGTCACTGAGTTCGGGCCAGTCAATAGCCTGTAATTTCCCAATGCCGGAGTTGTATTCTTGATTTTTAGCCGCCTGATGCCCCACAAGGCTGTAACAACCGGCGCCTGCATGGGTATCAATATAATCCAGTGGCGTATCCTTCTTCATCAGATAGTCCAACAGATCAACCAAGACAACATGCTTCAATACATCGGCATGGTTGCCAGCGTGAAACGAGTGGCGGTAGCTCAGCACAGGTTAGTTTCCATTTTAAAAAGAATGATGACGTCTTGGGTTCAGGGCGTTTGACGCCGCTGGTGCCTCTGACAGCCCAAAGGCGGTGTCAGAGACTCAGATTCCCACAGCCTTAGTCGAAGCGCCCAAATTCAAAGGACAGAGACAGGGATGGGCCGGATAGGGCGCTACCCGACAGACCGGTAATGTTGGGGTTCGATACAACACGCCAACCAGCACCGATGCCCAATTGAAAATGCTCAGTAAGGTTTATATCAGCGCTCACAGACAGGTTTAGAACCAAAACGTTGCCTGCTTCCAACTGGTTGGAGGTCGTGCGATCCGTTGTCCATGCCTGTCCGATGCCTAGGAGTGCGTCAGCATTAAAGTGCAGTACGCTGCTAGGATCTCGCGCATAGCCGACCATAACACCGCCAAAGGCCAAGCCAAAGTCGCGGTTGGCGTCCAAAGCAAGTCGACCAGCGGTCATGTAGGCGCCTAGGCCGGTTGAGAAGGCATAGATGTCATTGCCCCAGATGCCGGCACCCTTGCCACCAATGAGCAGCGCATTGCTGCCATTGAGTTGGGTCATAACCAATTCAGGGCCACCATAGCCAGCCTGCTCAAAGCTGCGTGAAAAAAAGTTTTCACGCGCCAAGGTGGCAGTGCTTGCCAAAAGAAGCGTCAAACTAAGCACAATGGATGTTGCGGTCATTTTTAATGAGGGCATTATGACGTCCCCTTGCTGTTAGCGGATTCTTTTAAAGCAGTTTCCATCGCTGCCACCACTTTTTCCAGGGCATCTATTTTGCTTCGGGTTTTAAGCAGCACGGCCTGTTGCGCATCAAACTCATCACGGGTTACCAAATCGAGTTTGTTAAACATGCTTTGCAGCGCTGCTTGAATGTTCTTTTTAAAGTCTTCGCCTGGCCCCTTAGGTAGTTGACTGAGCTTGCTGGCAAGGTCTTGAATGAGGTCTTCTGGTAACTTCATGGTTCTATCCTGTGTTCTGATTCGGTTAAGCAGGGCAATAGGCTGCTATTTTCTAGGTATTCTTTAGAAAAAATACCCCAGGCTTCTCATCCTTTTGATAAGCCACCGTTATACAAGCCACCCATAATAGTGACAGTGCCCACTGGGCGGTATTGCTGTTGCCTCTATTGTCGTCCATTTTTCAGTGAGAACCAACAACAGATCAATCCCTGGGGTACTGAATAGTGGGTTAGAGAACCATTTGGCCCCTTTCTGGGTGTTTTGAGCCCCATTTCTGCCGGCATTTGCTCAAAACAGCTGTCTAGGCTTAAACCTCGAACCATTCAGCCAGCCTGCGCGATACGGTTCTTGCTGCAGAGGCCTTTTGCTCTGATTTTCGAACCAATGCGGACCAACCCAAATCGAGCGTGGTTTCGCCCACGCTAACGGCCGCGATACTGCCATTTTTGATGGCAGACTGGACGGCCCATCTTGAAAGAATACTGATGCCGAATCCGGCCGCAATGAGCTCTACAATGGCGTCTGTCACCTCAACAACAGTCACCAAATGGGGTACGACGCCAGAAGGCCGGATAAACCGCTCATATTCAAAGCCAGGCTGTGACGATTTGCTATAGCTCAGGTAATCCTCACCTTCCAAATCAGTTGCTTCGATAAAGGCTTTGGTGGCCAGTTTGTGTTTTGAATGTGTCAGCAACACCAATTCATCCTGAAATACAGGGATCGAATCGACTCCCGGTGTCGCCATGTGCCCTGGTGCCAGCACAACATCAACGGTACCTTCCTGAAGATTTTGTAACGGGTATTGCGTGGCAGAGGCCACCAGTTCCAATTGAATGCCCGGTTCCTTTTTGGCCATCACCCTTAAGAATGAGGGTAGCCAGTGGTAACAGCTGTAGGCGGCAACACCGAAGCGAACCACAGTTGTTTCATTCGATGACATCTTCTGGAAATCAAATTCAGCGCGTTGTAGCGCAGGAATGATTTGATTGGCAGTCTGTGTCATGGCACGGCCAGCAGCCGTTTGCCGAAGCCTGCGTCCTTCCCGCTCAAACAACAAACCACCCAGGCGCTTCTCCGCTTCAGCCAGCCTATGGCTAAGCGCTGACTGGGTAATGCTGAGCACATAGGCTGCTTGCCTCAGTGTTTCGGTTTCATCTATCGCTTTGAGCATTTCCCAATGCTTGGTGTCTAGTCTCATGGCCGTTCCTTATTTCAGTCTCAATACCGAACATCCTAAAGCAACCCTCGATAGATGCATATTACTAATCAATATCATGAATTACTCAATAGTTAATTCATCAGTGACGGCGTATTGTTCTGCCCTAACAGACGGAATTGATATGACATTGAATACAAAACCAACAACCAATGGCCAGCATCTGGTCTTAATGGCCGCCTTTTTCTACGGGCTAAACCCCTTTTTTGCCCAACTTCTATTTAAGGATGGTTTGGGTGCAGAAATGGTCAGCCTGTACCGTTTTATTTTGCCGGCAGTCTTTTTCGCCTTTTTCTTGCGAACACCCCGTCAGAATTGGTCAGAAGCCAGTAGAAGCTTGTTGCTGGGTATCGGCAGTGGCATTTCTATATTTGCCTATTTCCATGCACTGGACACGCTTCCTGCGGCTACGGCTATTCTGATCTATTACACCTACCCTGTTTTCAGTGTTTTGATTGGTTGGGCTGTGTTTAGCCGTGTGCCGTCACACAATGCGCTGATCTCGGCGGCGCTGGTTGCTGTAGCCGCGTCATTAACCGTTAGACCAGAGGTTATTCCTGCAGACGCATTACTTGCTCTGGTCGGTTGTTTCTTGGCGCCCTTGGCCGTAGCCACTCAGGTGCAGTATCTGTCTAACCCCAGAAGAAACTTGCCTACCACCAACAGAATGGCTTGGATCACAATCGGCCATATTATCGTGCTCTTGCCAATAGCCCTGTGGATGGCACCGACGCAGGTGTTGCCTGTGTCCCTCACGGGTTTTCTATCTGTGTTAGGGGTTGCAGTGCTTGCTGCGGCGTTACCCCAGGTTCTATTTATGATGGGCGCTCCAAGATCCTGTGCAGATAAGAATGCCTTGGTCGGATCGCTGGAGTTGGTCGTTGCCATGCTCACAGGCGCCATTTTGTTAGGTCACAACTTAGATCGATTGGAACTGACCGCTATGGTCCTTATCGGACTCGCCTTGTTTGTTAAAAAGGTAAACATCAAAAAGGTCGAAGCCACTTTGGTGTCAAGCTAACCCCAAATGACAGGCCAATTGCCAGCAAGGGCGCCATTAGGAACAGGACCAACCTGCTGTGATGGGACCGAAAATTACCCCGATAAACCACAGCAAAGTGACAACGTCTGGCACTGCCGTTATTGGTGATGCCAATACGTTTGACCCACACCAAATGGCAACTATTCCACCGAGATAGATTCTGTTTGGCCATTGAAACTGTTATCTTAAGGGCCATAGACAGACTAAACCGCTTGGAGTGCAGTATGAAATTGGTCACAGCCATCATAAAACCCTTTAAATTGGACGATGTCAGAGAAACACTATCGGAAGTTGGTGTTCAGGGGATTACGGTAACTGAAGTAAAGGGTTTTGGACGTCAAAAAGGCCATACCGAGTTGTATCGGGGTGCCGAATACGTGGTGGACTTTTTACCCAAGGTAAAGCTGGAAATAGCGGTTGCAGATGATCAGCTAGACAGCGTGATCGAGGCCATCACAAAGGCCGCAAACACCGGTAAAATTGGCGATGGCAAAATCTTTGTATCGGAACTTGAGCAGATAATTCGTATCCGTACGGGCGAAACGGGCGAGGATGCCGTGTAACGCATGCCAGGATAGCACGCATTTATCCGTGGTCGTTTTCCATAGCGACCACACGATTCCTTCCTTGTTTTTTAGCAGCATACATCGCTTCATCGGCATTCTGAACTAACCGTTCGATGTCGAAATTGGGGCCTAACTCAGATAAGCCAAAACTAGCCGTCACCTGTCCCACATCGGGGATAACCGTATTTTCAATTGCCTCGCGCAACTTTTCTGCAACTTTGGCAAGACCGGCAAGGTCGGTATTGGGGCAAATAACGACAAATTCCTCTCCGCCCCAGCGACCACAGATATCCGTTTCTCGGGACTGGCCTTTCACCGTGTTGCTTATCGCAATGAGCGCTTTATCACCGTTTAAATGACCGCACTGGTCATTGATCTGCTTAAAGTGGTCGATATCAAACATGATCAATCCAAGTGTCGATTGGTAACGCTTGGCACGCTTTGCCTCATCCGGAAACACTTCATCTATTCTGTGGCGGTTAAACAAACCGGTGAGCGGGTCGATCACATAAAGCCGTTCAAGTTCTTGGTTCTTTTTCTCAAGTTCCAGGGTGCGCTCTAATACTGTTGATTCCAAAGAAACATTCAGGTCGGTTTGTGTTTTAAGCAATTCGGTTATCTTGGTTGCAGCATCGGCAAATACGTCTTCAAGATCACCAATTTCATCATGCTGAGATCGCGTTAATGAAAAGTCATATTCGTTTTTCGCAAATTTGTTGGCAGCGAAGGTTAAAT
>CAWUUZ010000015.1:0-4236 GCA_963925745.1 uncultured Pseudomonadales bacterium | reverse complement strand
GTGATGCTGCGTTCCAATTTGCTGGGTAGGGTAACGAAGGCCAGCTCTAGTCGTCGTCGTTGAACCTCTGGGTAGGCCTGTTCAGATTCCATGAAATGTAGGTCGAGTTCGACACCTGGCTGTCTCACGAGAAACTCTTTGATAATGCTGGGTAGTCGATACAGGCTGATGTGGTGGCTGATCGCTATCGAAAGCTTTCCCGACACCTGATCAGAGAGATTTCCAACACGCTGGGTGGCTTCTTTGATTTCACGCACGATATGCAATGCTGAAGGCAACAGCGTTCGACCTGCTTCTGTTAAAATGACTTCTCGTCCAATTCTATCGAACAAGCGGGTGCTGAGTTGGGTCTCAAGTGAGCGAATACGCTTTGAAACAGCAGGCTGGGTAATATGTAACTTTTGCGCTGCCATCGAAAATGAACCGTGTTCAATGACTGCCAAAAAGGCCATTAGAGAATGGGTATCCATCACTGGGCTCCAAAATAGGTTTGTGCATTTTAACGGCAGATTAGCACATGTATTCCATTTAGTGATAGAAGTGATGAAAAATATGAATTTGTTTTATTGACCAAGCACCCTACAATGGTTTTATTGCATGTAAATACCCAACGAGGTACGCCAGTGGCAGCTAAAACATTGTATGACAAATTATGGGAATCGCATCTTGTTAAAGAGAGCGACGACGGTACAGCGCTGATCTATATCGACAGACACCTGTTGCACGAAGTGACGTCACCCCAGGCTTTTGAAGGCCTAAGGCTTGCAAACCGACTGCCATGGCGACTCAATGCAAACCTAGCAACACCTGACCACAATGTGCCCACTCGGCACGCTGAGCGCGTCGCGGGCAATGCGGGGATCGTCGATCCTGTGTCATTGATCCAAGTTCAGACGCTGGACGAAAATTGTGAAGAGTTTGGTATTCAAGAATTTACGATGGATGACATTAGGCAGGGCATTGTCCATGTTGTCGGCCCAGAGCAGGGTGCAACCTTACCGGGTATGACGGTGGTTTGTGGTGACAGCCACACCTCCACCCATGGCGCCTTTGGTGCACTGGCACATGGTATTGGTACATCTGAAGTTGAACATGTGTTGGCAACCCAATGTCTTATTCAGCGCAAAATGGACAACATGTTGGTATCGGTTGAAGGCGATTTGCCTGCCGGAGTGACTGCCAAAGACATCGTGTTGCACATCATTGGTGTGTTGGGAACATCGGGTGGCAATGGTTGCGCAATAGAATTTGGTGGCAGTGCCATCACAGGCCTGTCGATGGAAGGTCGTATGACCATCTGCAACATGGCGATTGAAGCGGGTGCCCGAGCAGGAATGGTGGCTGTTGACGAAACCACCATTGGCTATATTAAGGGCAGACCCTTTGCGCCGACCGGTGACCAGTGGACCCTGGCTGTCAATCAGTGGCGCCAATTAACCTCTGACAGCGACGCCACATTTGACCGTACTGTGCAAATAAATGCTCAGGATATTGTGCCTCAGGTAACCTGGGGAACCTCACCTGAAATGGTGGTGGGGATCGATGGCAAGGTGCCTGACCCAGCTATGGAAAAGGATGCCGCAAAGGCAAACGCGATCAAGGGTGCCTTGCACTATATGGGTCTACACCCTGGTCAAAAAATTACCGACATCCAATTGGATAGGGTGTTTATCGGTAGCTGCACCAACTCGCGTATCGAAGATTTGCGTGCGGCCGCTAGCGTTGTAAAAGGCAAACGCGTTGCGTCAACCATCAAAGAAGCCTTGGTAGTGCCGGGCTCCGGACTGGTAAAGCAGCAGGCTGAGTCTGAAGGGCTTCATCACATATTTATCGCGGCAGGTTTGGAGTGGCGGGAACCCGGATGCTCCATGTGTCTTGCTATGAATGCAGACAAGTTGGGCGCAGGCGAGCACTGTGCATCCACGTCCAACCGTAATTTCGAAAGTCGCCAAGGTTATGGCGGTCGAACACACTTGGTTAGCCCTGCTATGGCAGCTGCAGCAGCAATCGCAGGCCATTTTGTCGACATTCGTGAGGTTCAGAACCATGCGTAAATTCACCACGATTTCTAGCCACCTCTGCCCGCTCGACCGTGCGAACGTGGACACTGATTTGATTATTCCCAAGCAATTTCTGAAATCAATTTCGCGCACAGGGTTTGGGCCAAATTTATTTGATGGCTTGCGCTATTTAGATGAAGGCCAGCCAGGAATGGACGTCAGTCATCGCCAACTCAACACAGAATTTGTACTGAATTTCCCCCAATATCAGGGCAGTCAGATCCTGCTTGCCAGAGAAAATTTTGGCTGTGGTTCAAGTCGGGAACATGCGCCCTGGGCGCTCGAAGATTATGGTTTTCGGGTAATTATCGCGCCGAGTTACGCAGATATTTTTTACAACAACTGTTTTAAGAATGCGCTGTTGCCTGTGGTATTGCCCAGTGAGCAAATCGACCAGCTGTTCTCCTTGGCTGCATCGGGAGCGGCGGTAACACTTGAAGTGAATTTAGAGACGCAAAGCGTCATCTTGTCTGACGGAACGCAATGGCCGTTTGAGGTGAATTCATTTAGAAAGCACTGTTTGCTTAATGGCCTAGATGACATTGGTTTAACCCTGCAGGATGCCAGTGCAATTAAAGAATTCGAGCAGCGTCACCAACAACAGTCTCCCTGGCTTTTTTAGCCGAGCGGTAAAGGAATTTTTATGAGTCAACATATTTTAGTATTGCCGGGTGACGGTGTTGGGCCAGAGATCATGACTGAAGCGGTCAAGGTACTCGATGCGGTTAACACCCAGTTTGCGCTTGATTTAACCTGGTCTCATGGGCTTTTGGGTGGCTGTGCCATTGACGCCACTGGCGTACCCTTTCCTGATGAAACGCTAGCGGCAGCCAAGAGCGCTGATGCGATACTTTTGGGCGCCGTCGGTGGCTCAAAATGGGATGGGCTACCCATGCATCTGAGACCTGAAAAAGGACTGCTCGGTATTCGTTCGGCACTGTCATTGTTTGCCAACTTAAGACCAGCGATTCTCTATCCCCAGCTGGCTTCGGCATCAACATTAAAACCCGAGGTTGTATCGGGTCTTGATATATTGATCGTGCGAGAGCTCACGGGTGGTATCTATTTTGGACAGCCACGGGGTGTGCGTGTTGTGGACGGCGTACGACAGGGTTTTAATACCTATGTTTATGACGAAAATGAGATCCGTCGCATAGGGCGGGTCGCCTTCGAAGCCGCGCGTGTCCGTTCAGGCAAACTGTGTTCAGTGGATAAGGCAAACGTACTCGAAGTCACCGTGTTGTGGCGTGAGGTCATGACCGAACTGGCATCAGATTACCCGGATGTTACCCTGACCCACATGTATGTTGATAATGCAGCGATGCAGTTGGTGCGGGATCCAAAGCAGTTTGATGTGATCGTGACAGGCAACATGTTTGGCGACATTTTATCGGATTGTGCATCCATGTTGACGGGATCGATTGGCATGTTGCCGTCGGCCTCTTTGGATAGCAATAACCGTGGTATGTACGAACCCATACATGGCAGCGCCCCTGACATTGCCGGCAAGGGAGTCGCAAATCCCCTAGCTACCATCCTGTCGGTTGCCATGATGTTGCGCTATAGCTTGAAGCAGGAGGCTGCAGCTGTTGCGGTAGAAAAGGCGGTATCTGTCGCCCTTGATGGTGGTTTGCGTACCCCGGATATTTGGTCTGAAGGTATGGTTCGAATAGGCACCTCTGGAATGGGTGATGCGGTCGTGGCCGCACTGAGCAATTAGACAGGCAGCTATCATAGCGTCGGAAAGAATTTGGTCGTTTTATTTTTGGAGTAGGGATATGAATAAGGTTGGGTTTGTCGGGTGGCGTGGCATGGTGGGCTCTGTATTGATGCAGCGCATGCGTCAAGAGGGAGATTTTGTATCCATTGAATCCACTTTTTTTTCGACATCACAGGTCGGTGATGCTGCACCCAAAGAGGCAGGCCCAACGGCGCATTTGCAAGACGCGATGAACCTAGAGCAACTCAGTGCGATGGATATCATTGTGTCTTGCCAGGGTGGTAGCTATACCCAGGAGGTCCATCCTAAGTTGCGGGCTATGGGCTGGCAGGGTTACTGGATTGATGCAGCGTCTACGCTGCGAATGTCAGCTTCAAGTGTTATTGCACTCGATCCCGTTAATCGACAGGTCATAGACCGCAGTCTAGATGCAGGTGTTAAAGATTATATCGGTGG
>CAWUUZ010000014.1:0-2786 GCA_963925745.1 uncultured Pseudomonadales bacterium | reverse complement strand
CGATTTTAACGGTGCGCTCACTGCGGTCAACCTTGGATTAGACCGCTTTGCTGACAGCACAGAATTACGCTATGCCAGGGCTTTGTTGTATGACGCTACAGGCAAGCAGGATCTCGCGATCGCCGATCTACGTGCCATCATTCTAGCCGAACCCGATAATGTTTTGGCTCTGAATGCCCTGGGTTACACCCTCACCAACAACAATGTGCAGCTGGACGAAGCCTGGGCACTGGTTCAGAGGGCCTATGCATTGAAACCCAATGACGCCGCCATCATCGATAGCATGGGTTGGATACATTACCGTCGCGGCGAACTGGCATTGGCAAAATCCTTTTTGGAGCGGGCCTTTGACCTGTCACCCGATCACGAAATCAGCGCCCATCTGGGCGAGGTCCTGTGGTACATGGGTGACACCGAAGGCGCCGACACTGTGTGGCTCAAAGGTCTGGAAAGCACACCTGGCAGCACACTCATTCTGAATACGCGACAGCGTTTACTGGAAGCCCAGTGATGCGTATCGTTCCTCTGGTCCTGGTTCTATTGTTAACAGGGTGCGCGAGCAAACTGGAGCAGGGCGCGCAAAACAACGGTAGCTGGAAAGAACACCGAAACCGTATTTCGACACTCGAACAGTGGTCGCTTGAAGGCAAGACGGGCGCACGCCAAGGTGACGCCTCCACCAGCTTCAATATGGTGTGGACCCAACAGGGATCCGCCTTTGAAATACACCTCTTTGGACCGCTAGGACAGGGCAGTGTCTCTATTTCGGGCGATGACACCTTTGCAACCCTCACTCAGGGATCAGAGCAGATAACTGCAAGCAATCTGCAAACGCTCGTTGCCGAAAACCACAGCATACAGCTGCCATTGGATGCCCTGACCTATTGGATAAGGGGCATTCCAGACCCAAGCCAGCCCGCGCAAATTGCGCTGGGATCGCAAGGCTTGCTAGCCCACATGCTGCAACTGGATTGGGACATTGTTTACACCGACTATGGGCAAACGGATCCACCGCTACCCAGAAAGTTTACGATAAGCCGCGCCGATACCTCGGCAAAAATCATTATCAAATCTTGGGATCTCAGTACATTACCATGACAGCAGCCAGTAGCCCGTCCAACAACCCAACCTGGGCGTTACCCAGCCCAGCAAAGTTGAATCTCATGCTCCATGTGGTTGGCAGGCTCCCCAATGGCTATCACCAACTGCAGACCCTGTTTCAGCTATTGGACTATGGCGACACCCTTACCCTGACACCCAATGACACAGGTTCTGTGTTATTAGAGCCAGAAATTCCTGGCGTTCCCAATGAAGAAAACCTCATTGTTCGCGCTGCACGGCTGCTACAAAAAACGACGGGATGCACAAAAGGTGTCACCCTAGGTGTAACTAAATTGTTACCCATGGGCGCTGGTTTGGGCGGAGGAAGCTCTAATGCCGCCACAACATTGGTGGGACTCAATGCCCTCTGGCAGACCGGACTCAATCCTGACGAACTCGCAACACTGGGGCTGTCTTTGGGTGCAGACGTGCCTGTTTTTGTCAGAGGACACAGCGCCTGGGCGGAAGGTGTTGGCGAACAACTGGTGCCCGTCGACCTTCCTGAGCAGTGGTTTTTGGTCGTTTTCCCAAAAGTATCGGTCAATACAGGCTTCATTTTTTCGGATCCAAATTTGACACGGAATACCCCGAACACGACAATACGCACCGCGGTGGAAGGACTGGGGCATAATGACTGCGAACCAGTCGTTCGACGCCATTATCCGGAAGTAGATCGCGCGCTGAATTGGCTCAATCAGCATGCATCAGCTAAATTGACAGGTACTGGCTCCTGTATATATGCAGCGCTTTCAACACAGCAAGCAGCACTTGGCCTTTTGAACCTTTTACCAAACGATGTAGATGGGTTTGTCGCGAAAGGCGTCAATCTGTCACCGTTACACAGCATTCTAAGCAAAACCATTGGCACAACAGCAACGACTTGAAACCACAACCTACAGGGTACCTCAGATGTCGAAAATGATGATTTTTACAGGCAACGCAAACCCAGAACTGGCAGAAAAAGTTGCCTCAAAACTGGGTTTAGAATTGGGCGAAGCAGCTTGTGGAAAATTTAGTGATGGTGAAATTGCCGTTGAGCTGAACGAAAACGTGCGTGGTGCTGACGTTTTTATCTTGCAGTCAACCTGCCAACCAACCAATGACAACCTTATGGAATTGATTCTGTACGCAGATGCGCTGCGCCGCTCATCCGCCGGACGCATCACTGCCGTGGTTCCCTATTTTGGCTACGCACGCCAAGACCGTCGTCCACGGTCAGCCCGTGTCCCTATTTCTGCCAAGGTCATCGCCGACATGCTTACCGTTGTGGGCATTGACCGCATCTTGACTGTCGACCTACATGCCGACCAGATTCAGGGTTTCTTCTCTATCCCTGTAGACAACATTTATGGTTCTCCGATCTTGCTTGATGACATTCTCAAGCAAAATTATGACAACATGATGGTGGTATCTCCCGATGTCGGTGGTGTGGTACGGGCGCGAGCCTTGGCAAAACAGTTGAATAAGGACCTGGCCATTATCGACAAACGCCGTCCTGCTGCTAACCAGGCTGAGATCATGCATATCATTGGCGATGTAGAGGGCAAAACCTGTGTGATCGTAGATGACATGGTGGATACCGCTGGTACGCTGTGCCAAGCAGCCGAGGCGCTGTTGAAGTTTGGTGCGAAAAAAGTCGTCGCCTATGCAACCCATGCGGTCCTTTCTGGCCCTGCCATTGAACG
>CAWUUZ010000013.1:0-3459 GCA_963925745.1 uncultured Pseudomonadales bacterium | reverse complement strand
CCAAGCGCCTGTAGCTGTTCAAGTGTGGGTTCATCGCGGATATCCTCACCGGCTAACCAGGTATACAAAATCGCCGCTATGGTGCGGTTGCTGTCGGCATGTTGCAGGGTGGTGATGTATTGGCCAGCGCTGTTGGCAATGGGAGTGGCAACACTCACCGCTGCAAGCCCTTGCAGGTGGCTGACCCAAGCTGCCTCAGCGAGCATGTTTTCTGGGGTACGGGTTGAGTTAACGTTGATTCTTAATGCGTACTTGCTCCCCGTTTGTGTTGCGACAGAGAAGGTGGCATTGAATTCAAACAGAATACAGGCAATCTCGAGATCGCCGAGGTCATACTGCTTCAGCAGCATTTTGGCGGCTTCAGAGAAAGAAGCAATCTGGGTCTCTGCCGGTAGCAGAAAGAAGCTAGCAGACATTTTGGGCTCTCACGGAGTTCTCTGATAGCGAAGTGTCATGGGTGACACAGCACTATCAGAGGTATGTGACTCTTTACAGGGTTGCAAATACGGCCTTTGCTGCCTTGATCGTGGCATCAATATCCGCATCAGTATGCGCCAAGGACATGAAACCGGCTTCAAATGCTGAAGGCGCCAGATACACGCCCTGTTTTAGCATGCCATGAAAAAAGGCGTTAAAACGTGCGGTGTCACACTTCATGACTTGGCTAAAGCGGCTGATCTTTGCTTCGTCGGTGAAGAACATGCCAAACATGCTGCCAACCTGGTTGGTTGTGAAGCCAATGTCTGCCTCATCTGCAGCGGCTTTTAAGCCAGCTAAAAGGCGGGTGGTTTTGTCAGTCAGGGCATCATAGAAACCAGGTTGACGCAATTCCGCCAAGGTCGCTAGGCCTGCTGCCATCGCAAGGGGGTTACCAGATAGGGTGCCCGCTTGGTAAACGGGTCCTGTTGGCGCCAAGCAATCCATGATCTCTTTTTTGCCACCAAAGGCGCCTACTGGCATGCCGCCGCCAATGACTTTGCCCAGTGTGGTGAGGTCAGGTGTGATACCAAAGTGACCCTGTGCGGAGTTAAATCCAACACGAAATCCACACATCACTTCATCAAATATCAAGACCGTACCAGAGGCATCACAGACGCGACGCAAGGTTTCTAGGAAACCTGCTTCTGGGGGAATGCAATTCATGTTGCCAGCGACGGGTTCTACGATAATACAGGCGATTTCGTGGCCTATTTCTTTAAATAAAGCCTCTACCTGTGCGGAGTCGTTGTGGGTAAGGGTGAGTGTCAGCTCAGCCATAGCCGCCGGTACACCCGGTGAATTGGGTAAACCAAAGGTCAGGGCGCCTGATCCAGCCTTAACGAGCAGAGAATCGGCATGGCCATGGTAACAGCCTTCAAACTTAACGATTTTATCTCGGCCGGTATAACCACGCGCCAAGCGAATCGCAGACATGGTGGCTTCAGTACCAGAACTCACCATGCGAACACTGGCCATAGAGGGCAGAATCTCACACAGGGTTTCAGCCATCTCAATTTCGAGCAGGGTAGGCGCGCCAAAACTCATGGCATGGCTCAACTGCGTTGACACGGCAGCGACGACCTTAGGGTGATTGTGACCCAGGATCATAGGACCCCAAGACTGGACGTAATCGATATAGGTTTTGTCATCCTCATCGACCAAATAGGCACCAGACGCTTCTTTGAAGAATATGGGCGTACCACCGACACCTTTGAATGCACGCACCGGTGAGTTTACGCCGCCCGGAATATGCTGTTGAGCGCGTTCAAATAATGTTTCGGACCTTGTCATGTAGGATCTCCTAATGTGCCCTGTAGGGTGCATAAATGGGTATGTGAATGGGCGAGAGAATACCACAAACTTTTGGGAATCTGCGGGGACACATCAAAAATTGGTGGGGTGTTGTCGTAAAATACCGTGATAGGTGGTGCGAACAAAGCAGCTGGCGCCACAATAAGCAGTGACGGTTTGTTGGCAAAGGAACCGAAACTGCCGAACCTGTGAACGGCAGTTGGGTGGCTGTGTTGGCAGCAGGTAAAGCTGCTCACTGGCTTTAACTAGGTAGGGTTAAAACCTGCCGTTAAAACCTGTCGCTTAAAACTGGGGTTAAAATGGTTTGAAAACCGCCAAGTAAATCACGACCAACAGAATAATGGTGGGCACTTCATTCAAGAACCGATAGAACTTATGGGAATGTACGTTTGCATCGATGCTGAATTGCTTCATGAGGTAACCGCAATAGTGCTGGTAACCGATGAGTACCAATACCAGGGTCAGTTTGACGTGGATCCAACCCATTGCCAGATAGGCGTCTGCATAGGGGAACAGAAACATGGCACCACCAAAAACCACAATGGCAATTTCCGAAGGCACCATGATGCCTCGGTAAAGTTTGCGTTCCATCGTTTTGAAATGGCCATTACTTACAGCGTCTGTGCTCATGGCGTGGTAGACAAAAAGCCGTGGCAAATAAAAGATGCCAGCAAACCAGGTCACCATCGCTATGAGGTGTAACATCTTAAAGGTGCGGTATAGGTCGTACGATTCAAACGATAGCATGGCTATCCTCCAATTTTTGTCAAAAATTCCAATACATGGTCTCTCGGCAAAATGACATCAGGTTTTTGATCTTGCTGATGTGATAACCGAATGCCACCAATGTTCTTTCCCTGTAGCTGCCGTAATACCTGGTCCAGTGTTGCATGGGATGGCATCCATATTAGCTCATGGTGGTCAGCAACCCAGGGATGTAAATCAATCTCTTGTGCGGCATGGTCGGTATCATCTTGAAATTTACTTTGTTCTTGCTCAAGCCGCTGAAGGGCCTTTGCTTTTGGCAGCGCATAGTAGCGCTGCTCTGACAGAATCGTTAGATAATCTTCACCCTCTATCGACGTTGCCAATTGCCCCATTGTCTGGGTGTCAGACAGGATGTTCTCAGGCGCAATGCCATATTCTGTGGCGCTCACACTGCGCATCGCTCGGGACACGGGTGTGCTGGTCATCGAGAGGCCTCTGGCCTGTAAAATACTTGAGAAGATTGAAGGCTGTTTGAAAAAGGACCGGCAGGTCAGGTTTGCCACAATGATCGTAAGCATCGCAGGAAAGAGAATGTCGGTATTGGATGAAAATTCCAACACGGTCATGAGGGCAGCCATGGGTGCCTGCAGCACAGCACTCATCATGGCGCTGGTTCCCATGAGCACATACAGTGATATGGGCGTTGCCTCGGCCATACCAAATGCCAGAAGTACCATGGCAGCAACACCGCCAATGGCGCTGCCGATAACCAGGGTAGGGCCAATTAAACCGGCGGGTAGCCCTAAACCAATGGCAACACCGGTTACAAGAATCTTGGCAAAAAATATTACCAACAGCAGCGCGATACCGTAGTGATTTTGGAGCACCAGAGCGATGGTGTCATAGCCAGTTCCCATCACTTCTGGAATAAGGACAGCGACGCCTCCCGTGATCAGACCC
>CAWUUZ010000012.1:0-5650 GCA_963925745.1 uncultured Pseudomonadales bacterium | reverse complement strand
AAAGATACAGGTGTCTGAATGAAGACTGTTTACACCGATCAGCATCGTCTACGCAATTCAAAAAGTGAAATGAAAGGCGGCCTTCTGGTTTCCCCCTATGAATGTCCTGAGCGGGTCGATTATATTTTGGCGCGATTAGAACAACGTGGTATGAACACGATTGTGTCTCCAGAGGCATTTGGGCTCGATCCGGTAAAACGCGTTCACGATGCGCAGTATCTTGAATTCTTGAGTACCTGTTGGAACCAATGGCAAGCACTGGGTTACAAGGGAGAAGCCATTGCTTCTGTGTGGCCTGCGCGCGGCATGCGCCAAATCCGACCGACGAATATAGAAGGGATGATTGGGTATTACGCCTTTTCAAGTGACACAACCATTAGCCAAGGTACCTGGGAAGCAGCCCAAGCTGCGGCCGATGTTGCATTGACTGCGCAACGTCTAGTGGCCGGAGGAGAGCGGGCCGCTTTTGCACTCTGTAGACCTCCTGGACACCATGCTGCCAGTGACTTTTTTGGCGGGTATTGTTTTATCAATAATGCAGCCGTTGCTGCTCAGGCCTGTCTGGATCAGGGTGCCAAACGCGTTGCGATTTTGGATGTCGATTTTCACCACGGTAATGGTACTCAGGAAATTTTTTATCAGCGGTCAGATGTCTTCTTTGCATCCTTACACGGTAATCCACAGGAGCATTATCCGCACTTTCTGGGTTTTGAGGACGAACGTGGCGCAGGCGAAGGGGAAGGTTTTAACCTGAATATTCCCCTGTCATCAGGCACGGCTTTCGAGGCATGGGACAGCGCCTTGGCATTGGCGTGCAGCCGCATATCACAGTATGGTCCAGACGTATTGATTGTATCCTTGGGTGTCGACACCTTTGTAGATGATCCACTCTCGAATTTTCGTCTGACTTCGCCTGACTTTACCCGATATGGCGAACGCTTAGGACGGCTTGGCCTGCCTACGGTGTTTGTCATGGAAGGTGGCTATGCGGTGTCAGAAATTGGCACAAACGTTGTCAATGTGTTGGAAGGTTTTGAAAATAGCTGATCCGGCATGAACGGTTGGGTGTACACAGTGCTGTGACCACCCAACACCCCTGAGGTCTAGTCGGAGGCCTCGCTGTTTGCGTCGTCCAGAAATGCCTGTGCCTCTGCATCATTAGACTCCCGAGACTCGGCCTCTATAAAGATGCGTTTGATCTCTGGGTGGCGCTTCTTGATGGCACGTGACATGTCAGCTATCGTACGTTCAATGTCTTCCGATTTGAGGCCATCGCGAAAATCGACGCTGATATTGGCCAAGATAAAGTCTGGACCCATGTGCATGGTTAAGACTTCATTGACATGTTCCACACCAGCCATGGCTTTGGTCATTTCTGTAACCGACATTACGACATGGCTTCGGGCACTTTCTCCGATCAACAGACCCTTGGTTTCAAAGGCCAACCACATCGCTGTACCTGCCAAAATGATACCAATGACCACTGAAGCAATACCATCATAGATGGCGTTTCCGGTTATTTGTGTGGCGGCAACACCGATGAAGGCTGCCATCAGGCCCAAGAGCGCGGCGGAGTCCTCAAAGAGCACAACCAATATGGTGGGGTCTTTGCTACGGCGTACCGATTCGATGTAACCCCATTTCCCGCGACGGGCATTAAACGCATTAAAGGCGACTTTCCAGGCATAGCCCTCAAAGACCATGGCTATAGCCAATACCACATAGTTGATGGTCGGATCGGTGACCTCAGTGGGGTGGAGAATGTGAGTAATGCCCTCGTACATGGAAATGCCGGCACCCAAGGCAAACACCAGCAGTGCCACGACAAAACTCCAGAAATAGATTTCCTTGCCATGGCCAAAGGGATGCAAGGCATCAGGAGCCTTCTTAGCGCGTTTGAGGCCGTAAAGGAGCAATGCCTGATTGCCAGTGTCAACGATGGAGTGAATGCCCTCTGACATCATTGCAGAGCTGCCCGTCATACCCGCAGCGATGAACTTGGTGACGGCAATGACAAAATTGGCCACCAATGCCGATAAAATAACCTTAACGGATCCGCCTTTCATAGAGTTTTCCTAAAGTGGTAAGGGTGATATTGGGCTGAACCCAGTGCTATCGACAATACATTGCCTGTATTCATAGCGGAAAAATGCCGATGGGGTAACCAGTACCCCAAGCAATGCACGGTAATTGGAATTCATTGTGGTGGCTTATGGGTAAAATGCAAGCGTCTTTGGATCGCTTTAAAGGCGGAAACCCCTTTGGGTAAGCAGCAACAGCTTTCGGTGTGAGTGTTCAAGACAACGGCGAATCCTACTGGTAAACTGCGCGATAAAATTGCTAATGGGATGTGACCTTGGATCGGATACTTGCGGTAGATACATCGGCAGACACCTGTTCTGTCAGTCTTTTTAATCAGGGTGTCTGGAGTCAATTTCATGAAGTAATGCCTCGGCAGCATGCCAATAGGGTGTTGGGCATTATTGAACAGGTACTCAAGGAACAAAGCCTCGTTCTGTCGGATTTGGATGCGGTGGTCTATGGTCAGGGTCCAGGCTCCTTTACTGGGTTACGTATTTCAGCGGGCATTGCGCAGGGCTATTCTCTGGCACTGGACATCCCCGTTTTTGGCGTTTCGACATTATCAACCTTAGCAATGTCCATTGTAGATGCACCTATAGGCACGGTGATTTTGCCCTGTATTGATGCCAGAATGAACCAAGTCTATTGGAGCCCGCACCTTGTAGACTCCCAGGGAATACCGAGACCCATCGGCGCAGAGACCGTGCAAGACCCCCACACGCTGCTAGCCGACCCCGATTGGCAATCCTGTATCGCCATTGGTAATGGCTGGGCGTATCACGCTGAAATGCCTGAGGCTGTGTTGGCGATGGTGTTACCCGTGACAGACCCGTCAACTGCGCGTTTTGGAGACACGGAGCAACCTATCGCAGCGAATATGATTCGATGGGTGCAAGCAACACACCCTGTTGCGCAAAAACCGGGTGCCGTAGAGCCCATTTATATTCGTGACAATGTCACCTGGGAACAAAAACCTAAAATAGGAAGTTAAAACGATGGAACTCTCGCACATCATTATTTTGGCATTGATACAGGGAATTACTGAGTTCTTGCCAATATCCAGTTCCGCCCACCTGATCTTGCCTTCAGCTGTTTTGGGTTGGGAAGACCAGGGTTTGGCTTTTGACGTTGCCGTACATGTGGGTTCCTTAGCTGCGGTTATCCTGTACTTTTACCAGGATATTTGGAAACTGCTATCCAACTGGACTTTACAGGTTTTGCGACGTCCCCATGACCGCGTCCAGAGCCGTTTGGCATGGTGGGTGATCTTAGCGACCATCCCAGCAGCCTTCTTTGGCCTGGTCCTAGATGATTGGATTCAGTTGAATCTGAGATCGGTCCTGGTGATAGCGACAACAACGATACTCTTTGGTGTGCTGTTGGCTGTGTCGGATCGTAAAGGGCGAAGAAGCTTGGGTATGCAGGATATTTCGTTGTCACATGCGGTCATGATTGGATTTACACAGGCCATTGCCTTGATACCTGGTACGTCTCGATCGGGCATTACCATGATGATGGGACTCTTTATGGGGCTTACCCGTGAAGCAGCAACGCGGTTCTCCTTTTTACTGTCCATCCCCCTTATTTTTGCAGCAGGGCTGTTTAAGATTGTTGAATTGATGCAGATGTCGGCCACACCACCCTGGGGAGATATTTTGCTAGGCACGGTATTGTCAGGCATCTCTGCTTACGTCTGTATTCGGCTGTTTTTGGGCTTTATCGAACGTATCGGCTTTATGCCCTTCGTCTGGTATCGCATGATTCTGGGTCTGAGTCTGTTTGGGTTTTGGTGGTTGTCATAACGCTTCCAAAGACCTCTTGAACTGCGGATCTGTGTTTGGGCTTTGCTTCACGTCAAACCAGTCACATTATAGGTGATCACTATGTCGTCGGATCGGGCCTTTCATTTGGTCGTCAAATCTACCAATGCTTTATTTGCTGCTAAGAGCCGCCAGTTGGCAACGCGTTTGGCCTTGCCACTGGTTGTCGGAGATACGGACGAAGGCCAGTTTTTTCTCGCCTATGAGGACGCTGGCTTGATTCTTGGGTCACTCGACAAGGACATGGGTAACCCAATATGGGTCGACTTTGTGGCAGGTGCGAATGCCCATCGGAGAAAATTTGGCGGCGGCAAGCAACAGGATATTGCGCGGGCAGTGGGGATTTCGAAAAAGGCCAATATCCGTGTCTTGGATGCCACGGCGGGTTTGGGGCGGGATGCCTTCGTTTTGGCTTCCCTGGGTTGTGACGTAACGCTTATCGAAAAAAATGCGGTTGTTCACAGTCTGTTAAATGACGGCATTGAACGGGCATTGCATGACCCTGACGCGGCAAGCGTTGTTCAACGCATGCATTTGATTCAAGACGATACCCTGCAATTTTCACCTGAGACTATCGACGTCGTCTACCTCGACCCCATGTTTCCACCCTCGCAGAAATCAGCAAAGGTAAAAAAGGAACTTCGGTACCTCCACCACATTGTAGGTTATGACGGAGCAGGCGCAGATGCCTTGCTGGATTGGGCGATGCAGCATGCGTTGAAACGGGTCGTTGTTAAACGCCCGCGGTTAGCACCACCGCTGGCCGGGAAAAAGCCTACCCTGACATTTGAAGGGAAGTCGGGACGTTTTGACGTCTATGTCAAAACAGGCTTCTAAACCTCGGCATCAGCCGATACCGCCACAACTTCGCGATGGCGATATTCATCCAATAATTGACTGATGGTCATCATGACCGTATGGCCCAGTGCCTTGTCTGCATCATTCATAACAGCCTGTATGCGTTCATCAAAGTACAGTTGGCCGTCCGAATCAACGGTGATGACGTTGCGGTTTGTTAGGGTTTGAATAAATTGTCGAAACAGTGCCTTGTCAAAAAATTCGGGGGCGTTTAGCCGATATAAAATACCAATGCGCCGTGCGATGCTTTGCGACTCCACCTCTAGATGCGCCGCGGTAACCTTGCCACTGCCAAAATGTGACAACAGGGACAGTGTCAAAAAGTAACGCTCTAGGGTTGGTAAAATTAGTTGTGCCATTAATGACATGCTGGCGCGGTCTACAGTGCTTGGTGCATGCGCCATGAAAAAGCCCGCTTTGTTTTTGGCCAACACCTTTTGTTCAAACAAAACATCCAACCAACGACCGACTAACAAGCCAAATTCCTGGTGTTCAAAGGGCAGAAACAATTCAGCGCGTAAATAGGGGTATATGCGTGACGCAATGGTGACCGCATCCTTTTTACGTAATTTTCCATCATTGCTAAACAGGCTACAGAGCAATGCGGGTACAGCAAACAGGTGCATCACATTGTTGCGGTAGTAGGTCATTAGAATGGCGTTTTCGTCATTCAAGCTATAAATCACATCGGAGGCATCTTGCCTATGGCAGTCAAGCCAGCCACGTTTTTCCACTTCACGGACCCAGTCTTGGGGTGTGCCCTTGGGCAGTGACAGGGTGTCAGAGTAGGGCATCAAAGTGATGAGATTCGACAGCAGCTGGAGTTGGTTTAAGAGCATGGTTTCGCCAACCGCATTTTTGGGTGACGAGAGCAATACACAGGCAACCAG
>CAWUUZ010000011.1:0-3999 GCA_963925745.1 uncultured Pseudomonadales bacterium | reverse complement strand
GCGCTTCAGCATGTTGGCCCGAAGCACTCAGTGATTATCACCTCTGACCCAGCGCAAATTGAAGCAGCCGATTCGGTCGTTTTGCCGGGCGTGGGCGCTATTCGCGATTGCATGGCGGGTCTGCGTGACACGGCGCTTGATGAGACTGTGAAATTGGTCTCCCAGTCAAAGCCGTTTTTAGGCATCTGCATTGGCATGCAAACCCTGATGAACCGCTCAGAAGAAAACGGCGGCGTACCCTGTTTGGGAATTCTTGACGGTGATGTTCAGGGTTTTGGCTATATCACCAACGACGATGGGCTGCGCCTAAAGGTGCCTCACATGGGTTGGAACAACGTATTTCAGCGTGATGACCATCCTATTTGGACCGGCATCGAAGACGGCAGTCGGTTTTATTTTGTACACAGCTATTTTGTGCAGGCGCGTAACGAAGCAAACGTCATTGGCTCAACAACCTATGGCTTTCCGTTTGATTCAGTTTTGCAGCAAGGCAATATCGTCGCGACCCAATTCCACCCAGAAAAATCGGCAGCATCGGGCTTAAAGTTGCTTGAAAATTTTCTGGCCTGGGATGGCAGTCACTAAAACGGGTAATGAGAAGACCATGATCATAATTCCAGCAATTGATTTAAAAGATGGCCAGTGTGTCAGGCTGAAACAGGGCCGAATGGATGATTCTACCGTTTTTGGTGACGATCCCGTTGCGATGGCGGGTAGATGGCGCGCAGCAGGCTGCCGTCGTTTGCACCTGGTTGACCTGAATGGCGCCGTTGCGGGCAAGCCCATCCATGCACAGGTCGTCAAAGACATCCGCGCTGCCTATCCTGATTTGCCACTGCAAATCGGTGGCGGTATTCGCGATATAGAAACCATTGCAGCCTATGTGGAAGCAGGGGTTCAGTACTGCATCATTGGTACCCAAGCGGTCAAAACACCTGAATTTGTTGATGAAGCCTGTCGCCTATTTCCTGGCCATATCATGGTCGGTTTGGATGCCCGTGATGGTTGGGTTGCAACAGAAGGATGGGACGATGTATCCACGGTTCAGGCAACTGATCTCGCCATTCGATTCGCTACTGCCGGTGTCTCGGCTATTATTTATACAGACATTGCCCGTGACGGTATGATGCAGGGCGTCAACATTGAAGCGACGGTGCGTGTTGCCCAGGCAGGCGGCATTCCGGTTATTGCCTCGGGTGGCGTTAGCAGCATCGATGATGTAAGACAGCTGTTGGCTGTTGCAGACCAGGGCATCATGGGTGCCATTACAGGCCGTGCCATTTACGAAGGCGCATTGGATCTTGCCGAGGCGCAGGCTTTGTGTGATGGAGGTTCGGTGTAATGGGACTGGCCAATAGAATTATACCCTGTTTGGATGTTGATAATGGTCGTGTGGTCAAGGGTGTCAATTTTCTAGACATCAAGGATGCGGGCGACCCGGTTGAAATTGCACGCCGTTATAATGCCGAAGGTGCCGATGAGCTGTGCATGTTGGATATTACCGCCACGCATGAAAACCGCAATACCATGATTGCAACCGTAAGCGCCATTGCTGGAGAGGTGTTTATACCCCTAACAGTGGGTGGTGGCATACGCACACTAGATAACATCAAAGACATGTTGCATGCGGGTGCTGACAAGGTGGCCATCAACTCGGCCGCGGTCAGCAATCCTGAATTTGTTCAGCAGGCTGCAGAACGGTTCGGTTCTCAGTGTATTGTCGTTGCTATTGATGCCAAACAAACAGCAGACCACCACTGGGAGATTTTCACCCACGGCGGCCGCAATGCCACAGGTATTGATGCCATCGAATGGGCACAGGAAATGGAACGTTTGGGTGCTGGCGAATTGTTGGTGACCAGTATGGACCGTGACGGCACCAAAAATGGATTTGATTTAGACCTGATGCGCACCCTGTCTGAGCACATTCAGATACCCATTATTGCCTCTGGTGGCGTTGGTGATTTACAGCATCTGGTCGATGGCGTGATTGAAGGAAAGGCTGATGCCGTCTTGGCAGCCAGTATTTTCCATTTTGGCACCTATAGCATCGGTGAGGCCAAAGCCTTTATGCAAGACGCGGGCATTGAGATGCGACTGCCATGACAGAGGCCGCCAAACCCATCTCAGTGCGGGACCGCCTCAATCGGGTGGAGCCCGTGGCGCGTTTGGGTTTATCCTTAGAAGCGGATAACCGTGATACGGTGGTGATTGATGTGCCCCTGTCCGGGAATAAAAATGACAAAGAAACCATGTTTGCAGGCAGTCAGTTTTCGGGCATGGTGCTGGCAGGTTGGAAACTGGCATCAAACTGGGCTGTCGACAAGGGTATCCAGGTACCCGTGGTCATAAAGTCGACCCAGATGGAATTTTTACGTCCGGTAGTGTCGGTACTGCACTGTTCAGCACAGTTGCTGGCTGATCCCTCTCAGGGACGTTCAGGCAATTGGAAATTAGATATTCGGGTTGAAGCCTGTGACGAGTCGGGCGCAATCTGCGCAGTGTTACAGGGTGATTATCGGGTGTTGGTCGGCTAAACAGTGTTTACATCTAAGGGTTTTGGCTATGAGAAATGCATACGGCGAGATTAGACCCAATCAGGCATTTCACCTCAATGTCTCAGAGGGACATGCCATCTATGTGACAGAGTCAGGGAACCCTGATGGATTACCCATATTGCTATTGCATGGTGGTCCAGGAGGCGGTTTGTCATCCTATGGCCGGCGCCTCTACAACCCAGAACGCTATCGCATCATTCAATTTGACCAACGTGGTTGTGGCGCATCCGAGCCCTATTGCGAATTGGCAAACAACAACCTCCAAGCCCTTATCAACGATATCGAGGCCATTCGTACCCATTTCAATATCAGTCAGTGGGTTGTGACCGGTGGCTCTTGGGGCGTTACCCTGGCTTTGGCCTATGCCCAACAGCACCCAGAGACGGTGTTGGGGATGATTCTGCGTGGCGTCTTTCTCGCCAGAGAACAAGACCTAGACTGGCTCTATGGTGGTGGCGCAGGACGCATCTATCCAGACCACTGGGAACCCTTTAGCGGTTTTGTCGGTGGACTGAGTGGCAAGGCACTGTTGCAGGCCTACTATGAAGCCCTTATGGGCAATGACGAAGTACACCGTATGTCGGCAGCGGTTCATTGGGTGCAATGGGAGACTCACTGTATGTCTCTCTTACCGAATGCGAAGGCCAATGAAGAAGCAAAGATATTAAAATCATCCTTGCCCATGGCCTGCATCTCGAGCCACTACATGCTGCACCAGTGTTTTTTAGCCCCCAATCAGCTGTTAGAAAACATGCCGATAATCGCCCACATACCGGCTTACATTGTGCATGGTCGCTATGACATGGTGTGTCCTTTGGACAATGCTTACGATCTGTTTCAGCAGTGGCCGGCAGCCGAGTTGGACATCGTGAGAGAAGCGGGTCATACCGAAAAAGAAGCAGGCATCACCGATGCCTTGGTGAGCGCAGGTCATAAAATGGCCGAACGTTTGGGTCTGCCCTCTGAACGGGCATAACAGCAGCGCCGTGGCATCACCCGACATGACGTGGCTAAAGGTGCCGCAGGAGCGTTGCAGGGTATGAAATGTTTGATACAGCGTGTCACCCAGGCCCATGTTGACGTGGCAGGGGTTACCCTTGGGAAAATTGATACGGGCTTGTTGGTTTTGGTGGGGTTTGAACCCCAGGATACGGTGGCAGTGATTGAAAAAATGGCCGATAGACTGTGCAACTATCGGGTTTTTTCAGACGCAGATGGCCGTATGAATCTCAGTGTGACAGCGGTCGGTGGCGCCTTACTGATCGTGCCACAGTTTACGATAGCAGCAGACACCCAAAAGGGACTGCGCCCAAGTTTTACCACGGCTGCGGAACCAGCCATGGGTGCGCAGCACTTTGAACACCTCGTACAGTATTTACAGGCATCAGCAGTGCCCATTGCTACCGGTAAATTTGGTGCCGATATGCAGGTACACCTGACC
>CAWUUZ010000010.1:0-2740 GCA_963925745.1 uncultured Pseudomonadales bacterium | reverse complement strand
AGCATCGGTGATAAGTTTGAATTGGTTATTCCGCCACATCTAGCCTATGGCGAAAACCCACCAGGAAGCATTCCACCAAACTCAGTATTGGTCTTTGAAGTAGAATTGTTGGCAATCGACACACCTCAATAACTGCTTATTAGGGGCTATCCATGGATAGCCCTTTTTTTATGTCAGTCACAAAATAGCCAGAACAACGGCCAAAACTTTAACGCTGTCAGCCACCACTGATGTCGTAAAGCCTAATAATAAAAAAATACCCTTCACCAATGCAGTCTCATAAGCCGATGTCGGATTGAGATGCGCCTTGGTTCTGTGGTCAAACCCGTTTGGAATCCCTCTATGTCTCTCAAGATTGCCCTCATTTCGACCTGTGCTGATACTAATGAAGCCTATAAAGATTTCCCGCGTGAAATTGAACAGATAAAAACCATGATGCAGACCGAGCGTCGTGATTGGTCTTACCATTTTTACGATATTTTCGCAGGCCAATTTCCAGACATAGACCAGTATGACGGTTTTGTAGTCAGCGGCAGCCCTTCCTCGGTAAACGACCCCGATGCGTGGGTTATTGCCATGCTTGACTATATCCGACAGGTTTTTAGCGCAGGCAAACCCATGGTGGGTATCTGCTATGGTCACCAGGCGATAGCCAAGGCCTTGGGCGGCGAAGTGAGCTGGTCGCCACTGGGTTGGAGTATTGGTGTGGTAGAAACCGCGTATCGAGACCATGCGGATTGGATGGAGCCCCAGTTGCCGGAATTACGACTCTTTGCAGCCCATAATGAACAGGTATTAAAGGCACCAGAGGGTGCTGCTATTCTAGCCAGTACCCCAGAATGCCCCATCGCTGCGTTCCGTATCGGTAACCAGGTCTTTGCAACCCAGCACCACCCCGAAATGGGAAAGCCCTTTGTAGCCCATATCCTCAAGGAAGTGGCTCCCGATCTTAACGAGGCACAGCGTGAAAAGTTTGACGCGTCCATGGTGAAAGAAGACGACAGCAAGGTGTTTGCAGGATGGATGGCACAGTTTATTGAAGCGGGCAGCCTTGCAAAAGGGTAGGGGCAAAAAGTGCAGATGATGCCATCTTCCCCCATCTGCTCTTCTCAGTTTTTCCGCTTTTGACCTTACTCGCATCTCGTATCTAGCATCTGCTTTTCCTCGCATCCGCCCTTACTGGCCCCATCTGCCTTTCCCTGCAGTTTTCTGCTTTTCCTAGCATCTAGCATCTGCTTTTCCTAGCATCTGCTCTTCTCTGCCTTTCAAAACATTTACACAAATTAACTTGTGCACAAGCTATAGGTTGTTATCATGGTGAAAACTTAATCTTAGAGATCCCTATGAGCCGAACACTGTTTGATTTTACGATGAAAGACATTGCTGGAAATGATGTTGCCCTGTCCCAATATGAGAGCAAGGTAACCCTGGTGGTGAATACAGCGAGCAAATGTGGATTAACGCCCCAGTTTGAAGGACTAGAAGCCCTATACAAAGAATTCGGCTCAGACGGCTTGGTGATCTTGGGTTTTCCTTGCAACCAATTTGCGGAACAGGAAAAGGGCAGTGACAGCGACATCGCTGAGTTTTGTCTTAAAAATTATGGCGTTTCCTTTCCCATGTTTTCCAAAATTGATGTGAACGGCGATCATGCTGCACCCCTGTACCAATTTCTAAAATCCGAGGCCTCAGGTCTGCTTGGGTCTAGCCGGATTAAGTGGAACTTTACCAAGTTTCTTGTTGGACGCGATGGCAAGGTGGTACGCCGTTATGCACCAACCACCAAACCTGAAAAATTAGCCAAATCGATCAAAAAGGCACTGGCAGCCTAATGGTGACTGATGCGGGTGACATGTTGCTGCTAGACCGACAGCTGTGCTTTCGGCTCTATGCGGCATCCCGTGCTATCCAGCGTCAATACCGGCCGATCTTGGATCGCATGGGAATCACCTATCCCCAGTATTTGGTTTTGTTAGCACTGTGGCAGTGGGAAGCAGAGGCGCCCGATACACCGCGGTCTATAAAGGACCTCGGTAACCGTCTCACACTGGACAGTGGTACCATGACACCGTTGATTCGACGCATGGAAGCATCGGGCTTGGTGATGAAGTCCGCTGGTGAAACCGATGCGCGTGTCTGGTCTGTGATGCTCACCATGAAGGGCAGGGCACTCAAGGCTGAGGCGACTGCGGTACCTGAAACAGTTACCTGCATGGCCGGTGCCCAACCTCTGTTAGCCGATTTACCCGCATTGATGCAGCAGCTAGATCGCCTGTTGGTGGTTCTAGCAGAAGCAGAATGATCGACACGTCCAAATCAACGCGCAAACGTCCTGGGTCCACTGGGCTATCCACGTTGGAAATTGAATATGAATTTGAAGTACCCCTTAGTGAGTAACATTTTACCCCTAGCGCTACTGCTGTGTGTCACTGCATTCTCAGTCAGGGCAGAAACCGGCACCGCTGCGGTCGATGCGCTGGAATCACCGACTGAAGCATCCACTGAAATTCCCAGGGTCGATATTGATGAGAACAGCTTTGGCTGTATCAGAGACATGGCGCCAGTACGCCATTTTTATGTCGGCAACCTCTTGGGTGATATTGAAAACACCCTGGCTGCCGCAGAGACGACAGAGGGCGCAATTTACCCTGTAGGGTCAGTGGTGCAGCTCGTTCCCACTGAAGCGATGGTTAAGCGCGAGGCAGGGACATTCCCTGCGACCGGGGACTGGGAGTTTTTT
>CAWUUZ010000009.1:0-3007 GCA_963925745.1 uncultured Pseudomonadales bacterium | reverse complement strand
GGCAAGTGGCAAGTGGCAGAAATAAGTTGTCCAGAATTTTTAATGTCGGCTAAATGGGTCTGGGAGTCACAAACTATTTTTTACTTGTTGAACTTCTTTAATTAAGTTATTCAAAATAGTTTGAGCGCCCTTTCTTGCGGCAGGCTTTTTATCCGCAGGATAAGCATTTTCAACCACATCGAAATATGTGGCGTGCAGTTTTTCGCTTAAGACTTTGAAGCGGTTACGCTCTTTTTCATTTAAAACCACGACTTTCATGTCGGGCCGATCCTTCATGATCTTTGCCATGTTTTCATTGTTGATTTTGATCTGGTAGTCATAGGCTGCAGCGTCTGCGGCTTTGATTGCCGTCTGAATCATCGCCTGTTTATCTTTGGAAAGCGCTTTGAACCACTTGTTGTTGGTTGAGACTGTAGCGATGTAGGGCTGCTGGCCTGGGAACATCAGGTAATCCTGCACCTCATGCCACTTGGCGTTGTAAATAAAATAGATAGGATTGACCATACCGTCGACGGTTTTTAGCTGCAGTGATCCATAGACCTCGCCCCAAGACAATGGGGTAGGCGTCGCGCCAAACAACTTATAAGTCTCTACCGGTATGGTTGATGTGAAGGTTCGGATCTTTTGGTTGGCAAAGTCTTCGGGGCTTCTGATTGCTTTGTTGGCCCCCCAAACCATCTCTCCTTCAGACAGCATTGACAGCAGCTTCAAATTGACGCTTTCAAACTTGGGCGCGAGGTCTTTGTAGAGAGTTTTGCTGCTGGTGAGTATTGTGCGAGTGGCTTTTTCATTGGTGCCCAACAGATAAGGCAAGCTCATGACTTGTACTTCCGGGACGTAAGACCCTAGGTGACCAGTACCTACAGAGACAAACTGAATAGTGCCATTGGCTGCCAGCTCCACGATGTCGTTTTCGGTGCCTAACTGACCGTAGTAGTAGATCTTGACCTTGGTTTTTCCGCCAGACTGCTCACTTATCACTTCCGCAAATTTCTGTGCATAAATATCCTGCACATCATTTTTAGCCTCTTCGCTGGCAAACTTCCAAGTTTCTGCATGTGCTCCTAGCGATATCCCTGTGATGAATAACGCGATAAATAATTTTTTCATAAACTGTCCCTGTAGATTTTAATAATGTTTGAAATATGATTTGACGGAGTTGTATAAATATATGTTGTGTTTATTACATAAGTCGATCTCTGGTCAGCTGTGTCCAGAACATTGCCCCCTTTTCTAGAATACGGTCGTTAAAGTCATAGTTGGGGTTATGTAGGGCACAACCACCGACCGATTCTGTTCCGTTGCCAAGCAACGCGTAGCACCCAGGCTTGACACGTAACATGCTGGAAAAATCTTCTGATATTGTGAATGGGTCGCAGTTCGCGGTAACATTTTCGCTACCGAGGGCTTTTTTGGCGGCCTCTATTGCACATTGAGTTTCCTCTATGCTGTTAACTGTGGGATAAAATGTGTTTATAAATTCAAAGTGGTAATGTGCCCCGGCTGCGCTGCAAATCCCAGAGACAATGCGTTCCATATTACTTTTAATTTTTTCTAGAGAACCTTCGGTGAATGAGCGGCAATCGCCTTTAATAATGACCTGTGAAGGAATTACATTGACTGTGCCGTCGGTAATAAATTCGGTTGCAGAGATCACCGCTGTCTCATGAATTGCACTGAGGTTACGTGACACCACAGTCTGTAGTGCAAGCACAACTTGGGCGCCGATAACCAAGGGGTCAATGCACATGTGGGGCATTGCCGCATGTCCTCCTACCCCATTAATCAAGATTTCAAAATTGCTCTCGCTTGCCATCAGTGAACCTGGACGAACGAGAAAGCGACCTTCGGCGACCCCCGGTAGATTGTGAAGGCCGTATACGGCATCGATCTCAAAGCGTTCAAACAAGCCATCATCGATCATTGCCTGTGCGCCTTTGCCGTGCTCCTCGTCTGGTTGAAAAATGAAATAAACGGTGCCATTGAAATCGCGGGACTGGGCCAAGAGGCAGGCCGCACCTAGCAACATGGCGGAGTGACCATCGTGGCCGCAGGCGTGCATCTTTCCTTCATGTCGGGAGCAGTGCTCAAAATGGTTTTGTTCATTAATATGCAGTGCATCCATATCGGCGCGCAGACCAATACTGCCCCTGCCCTCACCGCAGCGGAGAATTCCGACAACGCCTGTTTGTCCAATATTGCGGACAACGTCGATGCCAAAACTTTCCAATTTTTCGGCAACGAATTCCGAGGTTTTTTGTACATCAAAACCACACTCTGGAAAGCGATGCATATGGCGACGCCACTCGGTCATTTGCGTAATTATTTGCGGATCAAGCGGTGACATATTTAAAACGCCACAGCGTTCAAGCGTGAGGGCGAAACTTGGAATAAATTCAAATCGACAACGTTATTTAAGGCTGAGCCTTGCATAAGTGAGCCAAACCCCTCGATTGGGGCTTTGTAATTGACTAGTTGCAGACTGTGCCAAGCCAATGCTTGATTGCTGCTAACAACCGGCTTACCGATACGCTGTTCGATCTGGTCGATGACCAGTGATGCGCGCAGTGCCGTGCACGAAATAAACAGCAAGTCTGCGTTGGAGTCAAATACCTCAACAGCTGCATCGACGATGTCCTGAGGTGTAATAAAGGTCATGGCAGTGTCATCTTCAAACCCGAACCCAGAGATATTCAAAACTTCAAGGCCTTTGCTTTCAAACAGCGCACCCACCTGGCTGTTTACGCTTGCCGTGTAGGGTGTCAGTATGGAAATACGCTTTGCATTAAATTGCTTAAAAGCGGCGAGGGCTGCAGTGACTGGATTGGTCACTGCAATGCCAGGGCAAGAATGTTGAATCAAGTCCTTAATTCGGTCACTTCCGATGGCCACAGTGCCTGAGGTGCAGGCATAGACCATCGCGTCTAACTTGGTACCTGGAAGAATCGCGTCTGCCGCAATGCTGATGCCGGGTGCCATGGCGCGAAGATTTTCAATGGTTAGGGGG
>CAWUUZ010000008.1:0-4962 GCA_963925745.1 uncultured Pseudomonadales bacterium | reverse complement strand
ACAGTATTGTTAAAGGGGTCGCTCCACCACAGCACACCGCCCGTGGTTGGCGAACATTTCACCGAAGGTAATCCCGACGCCAATTCCTGTGGCAGCAATTCACTGGCACCCTTGCGGCTTTCAAAACAGGGTGTTGGCTCTAGGCTCTCTGTACCATCTTCGGCTAACGCCATTGGCACCCCAAGCTGAACGCACAGCAGGGCAATGCCAACCCCTACCAGGTGTGGTGACACTGCCCTTAGCCTAGTAGGCTTCACGAACGGGAACATACCGTACCTCCCCACTGAGAATTCCGGCGGCGCCCTTGAGCAACAGGGTCAACAGGAAGAATCCAAATGCCCAAATACCAACGCTGTTAAAGATTTCAATGGTCGTTGGGGTATATTGCGAAAACGCCCCTATGGGTGACGGTATTTCACCAGGAATAACCAACCCCATGCCCTTCTCTATCCAAATGCCCACAAAGGCCATGCCACAGATATAGGGAATGACCTCATGGTTTTTTCTGATGCTAGGAAATAACAGCAAGACAAAGGCAAACGCTGTCATACCCAAGGACGCCCAAAACCAGGGCACCAAATCCGTTAGGCCATGCATACCAAACATGAGGTACCGCAAACCATAGGACTCGCCTGAGCCCTGATACAGTTCGACAACAACCTCAGAGAGCGTCAAGAACAACGCGATTCCCAGACACCAGGTCACCAATTGCATGAGGAAGTCGATGGCTGAGTTTTGAATTTTTAATGCCGTTTGAGAACGCAACAACAGCAGAACAATCACAATAAATGACGGGCCCGCCGCAAAGGCAGTCACAATAAACCGAATTGGCATCATGCCGGTATGCCACATAGCGCGGGTATCAAAGGTGGCCATCAAAAAGGCTGTGACGGTATGGATACTGACAGCCCACACAATGGAAATGTAGATCAGCGGCATAAAGAAACGTTTGTTAATGGGTCGGTCGTAATATTTCTGATAGAGGAAATAGAAACCCGTTGTAGCGTTCAAAACCAGATAGGTTGTGAGTACCACTACGTCTGACGTTAGGATCGAATTGGGCCAGTTCATAACGCCAATATAGGGCATCATGTGCCAAATGCGGTCTGGGCGACCAATATGCAAAAACACAAACAGGGTACAGATGGTTACGGCAAATACCGCGATCATTTCCCCAATCACAGTGATCTCATGCAAACCTTCATGCTTGTAAACATAGGCTGGAAAGACCACGGTAACGGCACCAGCTGCGACACCCACCAAAAAGATAAAGTTTGCCAGATAGAGACCCCAACTGACTTCATCGGTGAGACCGGTCACCATCATGCCCATGGTCAGCTGTTGGTAATACCCATAGACCCAACCACCCATAAAGATGGACAAAAAACCCAACCACAGATAGAACTTTGGACCGCCACGAAGAATGTAGCCTAGGTAATCCATCAAAAATTTTATGAGTCGCATCACAGGTTCCCTAGTCGATAAAATAGAAGAATTTAGGATAGGTATTCATCTCTGCTTTTAGCCTAAAGACCTGTTTTCGATCTAAAATCTGGCGAATCTCACTTTTGGGGTCGAGTAGGTTCCCAAATTTGCGG
The DNA here is from genome assembly GCA_963925745.1 of uncultured Pseudomonadales bacterium. Lineage (GTDB taxonomy): Bacteria > Pseudomonadota > Gammaproteobacteria > Pseudomonadales > Natronospirillaceae > CAJXZL01. The sequence continues at coordinate 3,364 of CAWUUZ010000008.1, read as the reverse complement.
GCACCAACAGGACAGACTTCAACACAGGCTGGATAGCGGCCATCTCGTGTTCTCTGGATACAGAAGGTGCATTTTTCGACCACACCTTTCATCCGCGGACGGTTACCGAGATAGTGGGTATTGGGGTTCATGTCTTTTTTGGGCAGTTTTGGATCACCCCAGTTAAAGCGCCTTGCCCAGTAAGGACAGGCAGAGATGCACATACGACAGCCAATGCACCAGTTGTAATCGATAACCACTATGCCGTCGGGCTCGCGATACGTTGCACGAACAGGACAGACTTTGACACAGGGTGGCTTTTCACACTGCATACAGGCCACAGGCATGTACAGGGAGTCGTCCTCTGGTACCACTTCTGGCTGATAGTGGTGTTCACCCTCTAATACCACGCCTGCTGCACTGTAGGCGTTGCCACCGATTTGAATGCCATAGTCCTCTGGATAGCCTTTGTTCATCTTTTCGGGCTCAAATTCGCCCTTTTCCATCTTAATAACGCGAATCCATTCGGTTTCCTGTTCATCACCGCGAGATTGGTTGTTCTCAGTAACACAGGCTTTGACACAACGCCGACAGCCAATACATTTTTGGATATTGAGTGCGTACCCAAAAAGCACGCCTTCTTCGGCAGGCGTGTCGGTAACAATAACGTCTTTACCAAACTGCTTGGTATAGCGTCGCTCCAACCGTTCTATGGCCTCGGCTTTCTCGTCATCGGTCATCAACCGGTAATGGGTTTGAAAATGCTCAGCCCATTCGATCTGGGATTTTTCATCGTCTGAATTGACCAATAACGCTGCGGCACCCAGCATCGAGGAGGCAGCCAAGCCAGTGGCGCCTGCGACAAAATGTCGGCGAGTGACCTTGGGATGAGATGCATCGGTACAATTAGGACAGGGACTATCGTCGACAGGCGGTTTATCTGCATTGTGAGTTGGCTTGTGCGGCTCAATCGGCATCGTAGGCTCGTTATCTGGAGAAACAATGCGATTCAATATAGGCGCTTTCATGGCTATGCTGCTGACTCAGGTCAGAGCGTCAAAAAAGCCACCTGATGTGGATCAACTGAAGTAGCATCCGGTAACAATCCTGTTGGAATAGCCTTGCGCAGCGGGACACCCGCGATCTAGGTCGATTTTTCTATTGAAGCCCGCGTAAACGGCTCATGCGAGGGCATTGCCGTGCTCCTTTGTTATCAGCAGCGCAATGAATGCATCTATAGCAAGCGGCTTTGACAAAAAGAATCCCTGAACACATTCAACGCCTAGCGATTGCACATATTCCAACTGCTGTTGGTCTTCAACACCCTCTGCTACGATCGACATTTCATATAAGCGCGCCAGATCGACAATAATATCTACCGTCAGCCGTTTTTCAGTCCAAGATTCGTGTATTTGGCTGACAAAGGAACGGTCTATCTTGAGCACATCTACTGGGAAGGTCGCCAATTGACTAAAGGCGGTGTAACCCGTTCCGAAATCATCCAATGACAGACGAACGCCCAGAGACTTCAAGTCATTTAGGGTTTGTACAAGCCCTAGATCGTTGGGTTCTAGGTAGGTTTCCGTTATTTCCATTTCAATACGGCTGGGATCAACATCATATTGATTGATCAAGGATCCAACCTCACTGGCAAAGGTATCGTTGTGTAGTTCACGGGCAGAAATGTTGATGGCAATAAAGCCTTCAAATTGTGCCTCTTCCGACAGGGTAGCAAAGGATTTCAACGCTTCCTCTATAACAAACAGATCAATTCGTTTTATCAAGCCCGATTGCTCGGCAACAGCAATAAAATCGCTGGGGCTGTAACCCTCTAATAAGGGGTCATTGGTCCTGAGCAACACCTCGACACCTAAAATTGAGAGGTCGCTACAACCAAAAATCGGCATATAAACCAGGTAGAACAAATCGTTATTCAAGGCTGATTTTAAGCCATCCTCAATGGCATGTTTGGTCAGCAATGCCGCTTCAATCTCGCTCGAATAGAATCGGTATCCATCCTTACCCTGTTGTTTCGCGGCATACATGGCTGCATCTGCATTACGGATCAGCGTTTCGCCATTGACACCATCGTCAGGCGCTATGGAAATACCAATACTGGCCTGAACATCGTGGTTGGTGTCCCCAACCATGAAGCCATCTTCAAAAATGGTCATGATGCGTTTTGCCACCGCGTCTGCGGCCTCAATATTGGGCAGATTGGTGAGCAAAATAGCAAACTCATCTCCCGCCAACCGTGCAACACCGCGCTCAGAACTCATTGCATGCAATTCGTCAAAGGGCCGAATCGCCTCTTTCAATTTCAAACCAAATGCAACCAACAGGGCATCGCCCTCAGTATGGCCGTAGGAATCATTCACCTTTTTAAAATTATCGAGGTCAATGTACAGCAAAGCTACTTTCATACTTTTACGGGTTGTATCTAGGATTGCGCGGTTGAGCGCATGGGCAAAAGACGCCCGATTTAAGAGGCCGGTCAAGGAGTCAAAGTTTGCCAATTGGCTGACATGAGAAAACAGCTCCAAATAGTTGTTATTGAGTTCTGAAACTTCGTCCTGTCGGCTACTGGGTTTCAACTGTAACTCGCCACCACCAAAGGAATCCTTAACTTGATTGGCCAATTTTGTGATGGGCTTGATTATTTGAATATGAATCACTGCCCGCAAGCTGGTATACAAAAGAACCAACAAAACCACCATGGCCAAAATGATCGAATTCCGAATCGGCGCTAGTTGTTCTGCCACATAGTCCGGCGTCATACTGAGCGAGACATTTCCAAAAGGCTGAGCGATGGTTAGCTTGATGCCATCTGAAAGATCAATAACAGGCTCAAGATGGGATGGTGCTGTGGTGACCGATTGCATTAAATGTGAATCAATCGCCATCGAAACACCGCCCTGGTAGTACTCCGCTAACATTTTTTGCGCAGTGACAAATAAATCACTGCTGTTCACAAGTTGCACAACATAGAGGTCGCTCAATTCTGCAAAAGCCAGATCTGACATCATGAGCGTGGCAGAAAATGGCATCGATACAACGAGGCGGTTAGCATCTGGTCCCACCGGTTGGATAAAAAAGCCTGACGACAGCTTACTGGGATCAAATGAATTCTCTGTAAGGCTGCTAATTTGATCCAAAAGCACTGTGGTCTGTTGTTCTGGAACGGGACTTGAAAAGGGATCTACCGTATCAAAATTGAAAACGACGCTACCATTGGGTCTAAATATGGTGATTTTTCCCAAAAACGGACTGGATTTTTTGGCCAAACTGAAATTGCTGTACAGACCATAATCATGGGAAGAGAGGCCCGTATTTGACGATTGATTTTGGAGATAGGCAATTGCTTCGCGAGAATTCAAAAACAACC
>CAWUUZ010000007.1:0-8777 GCA_963925745.1 uncultured Pseudomonadales bacterium | reverse complement strand
CCCAGAGCTCTATCGTATCGATGCACCCGATCAACCCGGCGGTGGTACGGTTCGTTGGACAAATCCTTGGGGGGAGCACCAATTCTTTGATGATATCGAGGTGCGAGAGGATGGCGGTACACCGGGGTTCCTGCAGGCCATTCGGGCAGCCCTTGCCATTCAGCTTAAGGAAGGGCTGGGCGTACAGGCCATTAAGGAGCGTGAGCACCTACTGACCAAACGCTTTTTGACCGGCATGAAGGGGATCACAGGCGCTGTATTGCTTGAGGCTGATGTGAGTGATCGCTTGCCTATTTTTTCATTTTGGATGCCAGGGCTGCACCATGAATTGGTGGTTCGGTTGCTCAACGACCGGTATGGCATCCAGTGTCGGGGTGGCTGTTCCTGCGCCGGAACCTATGGGCATATCCTCTTGGATGTGTCCCCAGAAGACAGCCACACCATCACCGATGAAATCAATCACGGCGATTTGAGCCACAAGCCGGGTTGGGTGCGGGTCAGTCTGCATCCTGTCATGAGCGAAACCGATGTTGACTTCATCCTTGCTGCTATCTCTGACATAGCCAGTCATGGAGCGCTTTGGCAGGGTGACTACCTATTCAGTCCTGTTGCCGGCAATTGGAGTGCAGTGTCGGAGTCGGCAGATGCCATGCCCCAACTCTCGGACTTCAGGTTGTCGTTTTAAACCCTGCTGCTGTAAACCTGGCTGTCTGTCAAAAGCTTCATAATTCGGCACCGATTTTTGACAACAGGAGGGCAATGCGTAGCTATTCTAAAGCGCTGTGCGTATAATCACGCGCCCAATATTTGACGAAGGCAGCAGCCTTCTGAAGCTCACATTATCTGGAGATAGCGCAACATGGCGATTCAACGTACACTTTCTATGATCAAACCTGATGCTGTTGGTAAAAATGTCATTGGTAAAATTTACAGCCGCTTTGAAGACAACGGTTTGTCTGTTGTAGCATCAAAAATGAAGCATTTGAGCCAATTGGATGCAGAAGGTTTTTATGCTGAGCACCGTGGTCGTCCTTTCTTTGCTGACCTTGTATCTTTCATGACTTCTGGTCCTGTTATGATTCAGGTTTTGGAAGGTGAAGATGCGATTGTAAAGAACCGTGACCTCATGGGCGCAACTAACCCTAAGGAAGCAGCAGCTGGTACAATCCGTGCAGATTTCGCAAGCAGCATCGATGCGAATGCGGTACATGGTTCAGATTCTGAAACCTCTGCAGCACGTGAAATTGCTTACTTCTTCGCATCAAGCGAAGTATATAGCCGTTAATTTCGGCTTAGGTTTGACTGATGGTTGAGGCAGACCGCCTCAAACAAGGGAGCTGCGGCTCCCTTTTGCCGTTTTATTTTCTACGGTGTTTACAATCTTGAGAGATGTATTTTTGCTATGACAATTGAAACAGAACGCGTCAATTTGATGGGTATGACCCTGGCTCAGCTAGAGCAGTTTTTCCTCGATATGGGCGAGAAAAAGTACCGTGGGGCTCAGGTCGTCAAATGGATTCATCAGAGAGGTGTCAGTGATATTGACGCCATGTCAGATATTTCAAAAGTCTTGCGCGATAAATTGAAGCAGGTTGCGACCATCCTTGCGCCTGAAGTCACCTATAGCAACACCTCAAAAGACGGCACCGTGAAGTGGATTATGACCATGCCTGGTGGTTCCAGTGTTGAAACGGTCTATATTCCAGAAGAAGGTCGAGGAACGCTCTGCGTAAGTTCGCAAATTGGCTGCGCACTTGATTGTTCTTTTTGTTCGACAGGAAAACAGGGTTTTAACCGAGACCTATCAGCAGCAGAAATCATTGGTCAGGTATGGTTGGCCGCAAAGTACTTTGATAAACCGGGTGAAAAGCGCGAGCGTCGTATTACCAACGTCGTCATGATGGGTATGGGTGAGCCGCTGTTGAATTTTGACAATGTCATTCCAGCCATGAATTTGATGATGGAAGACAACGCCTATGGTATTTCAAAGCGCCGCGTGACCCTAAGCACCTCGGGTGTAGTGCCCCAGATAGACAAGTTGATCGGTGTGACTGACGTGTGTTTGGCATTGTCGCTACATGCACCAGATGATGAGCTACGAAGCCAATTGGTACCGCTCAACCGGCGTTACAACATTCAAATGGTTATTGATGCCTGCAACCGTTATATGGCAAGTTTGAGTGATGTTCGGGTGGTCACGGTAGAATATACCCTGATGGATGGTATTAATGACGCCATTCACCAAGCAGAGGCATTGGCTGTGTTGTTAAAACAGTTGCCCTGCAAGATAAACTTGATACCGTTTAACCCGTTTCCAAATTCAGGTTATGAGCGCCCCAGCAATACCCGTATGACAAATTTTCGTGATGTCCTGAAAAATGCGGGACATAATGTCACCATTAGAAAGACCCGTGGTGATGATATCGACGCAGCCTGTGGTCAGCTCGTAGGACAGGTAGCCGATATCACAAGGCGCAGTGAAAAGTTCATTCAAGCGGTGCAGTTAGGTAATTCTGCAGCAGATATTGCAAAAAGCCGTATCAAACGCTAGACAAAAGGAACAGGACATGAATATACGTATTCTAAGAATCAGTTTGTATCTTACAGTCCTATTGTTGGCCGGATGTGTGTCGACCAGCTCCAGTATCATGGATCAGAAAAAAGACATTAAGAAGGCCGAGTTGACCTATGTTCAAATCGGTTACTCACACATAAAAGAAGGCAACTATCAGTCAGCCAAACGGCCATTTGATCGCGCCCTCGAAATTAACAAAAACTCTGCCGGCGCCTTTATGGGTTTGGCCATTGTCTATGCCTATGAAGATGAACCAGCACTGGCAGAGAAGTACTTTGAAACGGCTATCCGCTATGACGAGACGCCGGAATCCCGATTTCAGTATGCGGTGTGGCGTTATAATGTGCGTGACTATGTTAAGGCGCACAGTGAGCTGACCAAGGTTGTCAAAGACACAGCCTATGCAAAGCGGGCAGAATCCTATGACATTATTGGATTGTTGGAGCTGCGGCTTGAACACCCTGAAAATGCGATTGTCGCATTTCGTAAAGCCATCACCCTAAACCGTCAGATGGTGTCTTCCTACTTGAATTTGGCCAACACCTATCTCTCCATTGACGACAGTGTTATGGCCTATGATGCCTACAAGGGGTTTGCAAACCTTGTTCGTATTCAGGTTGCATCTCAATCAGCCCAAACCCTGTGGTTGGGTACCCAGCTTGCACAGTTGAATAATGACAAGGCTGCGGTTGCCATCTATAGCAGCCAACTTGAGACACAGTTTCCTAACAGCAAAGAGTTAGAAGCCTACAAAGAGTGGAAGGAGACACAATAGCACTATGAGTATTCATCGGCCTGAGGGCATTGTGCGACGCAAGAGCAGACAGATTATGGTGGGCAATGTGCCTGTCGGTGGTGACGCTCCCATCTCTGTCCAGAGCATGACCAATACTGAAACCACGGATGTTGCTGCAACCTTTAACCAGGTGAGTCGGCTTGTTGATGCTGGTGCCGATATCGTGCGGGTATCGGTGCCAACAATGGAAGCGGCAGAAGCGATTGGACGTTTAAAAAAGATGGTGTCCGTTCCACTGGTTGCCGACATCCATTTTGACTATAAAATTGCATTGCGTGTTGCTGCATTGGGTATCGACTGTCTGCGAATCAATCCGGGCAATATCGGTAGCGATGCCCGTGTTCGAGAAGTGGTCGCTGCTGCACGCGACAGAAACATCCCAATCCGCATTGGTGTTAATGCAGGGTCTTTGGAAAAAGACCTGCAAAAAAAGTATGGCGAGCCCTGCGCTGATGCGCTGGTAGAATCTGCCATGCGCCATGTGGACATTTTGGATCGTCTCGACTTTCAAAATTTTAAGCTCAGTTTGAAGGCATCTGACATCTTCCTGACCGTGGCCGCCTATCGAAAAATTGCGACCCAAATCGATAACCCACTGCACTTGGGTATTACCGAAGCCGGTGGTCTGCGATCTGGCACCGTGAAGTCTTCGATTGGTCTGGGCATGTTATTGAGTGAAGGCATCGGTGATACGTTACGGGTGTCCCTTGCTGCCGATCCGGTTGAAGAAATCAAGGTCGGTTTTGATATTCTGAAAAGTTTGCACCTGCGCAGTAAAGGGGTGCACTTTATTGCCTGTCCTTCCTGTTCGCGACAGAACTTTGATGTCATTAAGGTGATGAACGAACTGGAATCCCGAGTTGAAGATATCCTGACTCCCATTGACGTCTCAGTGATCGGCTGTGTGGTCAATGGTCCAGGTGAAGCCAAGGAAACTGACATTGGTCTTACAGGCGGTTCACCCAATAACCTGGTGTATATCGATGGTAAGCCTAGCCACAAGATAGACAATACCAATCTCGTGGATCGATTAGAAAAGCTTATCCGTGACCGTGTTGCGGAAAAGCAGCGTTTTGAAGAGAACCTTATTTCTCGAAGTGAATCTTAATTTAAAAGGATAGATGCGTGTCTGCCATACAATCCATTCGCGGAATGTACGATGTTCTGCCAGCTGACGCCGTGCGTTGGCAATATTTTGAAGAAGTGATGCGTCAGGTGTTACGCCAATACGGTTACTCTGAAATTCGGTTGCCTATAGTTGAGCAAACGAACCTGTTTAAGCGTTCTATCGGTGAGGTCACCGATATTGTCGAAAAGGAAATGTATACCTTTTTGGATCGGAATGATGAAAGTCTGACCTTGCGTCCTGAGGGAACTGCGGGTTGTGTTCGCGCTGCCTTGCAACATGGCCTGTTACACAATCAGGTACAGCGTTTGTGGTATCAGGGACCCATGTTTCGTTATGAAAAGCCGCAGAAGGGTCGTAACCGACAGTTCTATCAGGTTGGCGTAGAAGCCTTTGGTATGACGGGTCCGGATATCGATGCGGAAATTATTTTGTTATCAGCGCGTCTGTGGGGCCAATTGGGCATCCTTGATGACGTGACGCTAGAACTCAATACGATTGGCAGTGCTGAGAGCCGTGCTGCATTTAAACAGGCATTGGTGGCCTATTTAGAAACCGTAAAAGCAGATCTTGACGAAGACAGCGTGCGACGTCTGTACAGCAATCCGTTGCGCATCCTGGACAGCAAGTCGGCCAAAACCCAAGCATTGCTTGATGGCGCGCCAGCCTTTGACGACTATCTCGATGTCCAGAGCCGTGCACACTTTGACGAATTGCAGCGCCGGTTGTCCGCCTCGGGTGTGGCCTTTAAAATCAACCCACGTCTGGTACGGGGTCTGGATTATTATGGTCAAACTGTTTTTGAGTGGACGACCACAAAGCTGGGCGCACAGGGCACCATTTGTGCGGGTGGACGTTATGATGGTCTGGTAACACAGCTGGGTAATAAAGATGTTCCCGCTGTTGGTTTTGCTCTGGGTATCGATCGGGTGATATTGCTCCTCGAAACCCTGGAGAAATTTCCTGCTGCCGTTGACCACAATGTTGACCTCTATTGGGTTGCCGCAGGCGAGGGTGCATCTGAAAATGCACAACAGCTTGCTGAGCAACTGCGCACCGCACGGCCTGATCTGCGGATGGTTTTGCACTGTGGTGGTGGTAGTTTTAAGAGTCAGATGAAAAAGGCTGACAAGAGTGGGGCGCGGGTTGCACTCATTCTGGGTGACCAAGAAGTGGCTGCCCAGCAAATTGTTGTCAAAGATTTGCGTTCTGAGGGCGATCAAGCTGTGATCTCTCAGGCAGATTTAGATACAATGATTTCAGATATTTTTACAGGATGATGTTTTAACATCCAGGGGCAAGTTGGGTAGGTATGTGATGGCTAATCAATGCATTACCTGCTGCTGCCACTGAGTGACAAAGCGTTTTCGAACAGGGTCATATTATTCATACGAACGGGTTGAGGATTAAAACTGTGTACGATACCGATGAAGAACAAATTGAAGCATTAAAAACGTGGTGGCAAGAAAACGGCAATATGTTGATTGCCGCATTGTTGGTTTTTGCAGTGGCATACTTTGGTATCACAACCTACCGCTCTAGCGTTCAGACCGCGAAAGAAGACGCTTCAGTTGCATTTCAAAGCCTCGTTAATCTGACTTCAGAAGCGGATGCGGGTGGCGATGTCAATTTTGACGCTATCGCGGCACAAATAGACACGATGAAGCGTGACCATGGCAAGTCTACCTATGCCACCTATGCGGCATTGTTTGGTGCACGGTACGCTGTTTTAGAGGGTGATTTGGAGGCTGCAACCGCTGAGTTAAATTGGGCAGCCGACCAGAACAAAGACAGCAATTTGGACAGCCTCATTCAATTGCGTTTGGCCCGTCTCGAATTTGCCCGTGGCAATGATGTAGCAGCGCTCAAGACTTTGTCAGAAGACGGTGCGTCACAGCAAGTCGGTTTTGACGAACTTCGTGGCGATATCCTGTTGTCACAGGGTGATGTTGCAGGTGCACGAGCAGCCTATCAAGCCGCTTGGGATGGTGCAGCAAAGGGTACGCAGCCACGTCCGATACTTGAAATGAAACTCAATGACTTGACGGAAAAATAACATGATATTGCGTTGGGTTTCTGTTTTTGCGCTGGTGGTTTTAGTGGGTTGTGGCAGTGCGCCGTTTCAGCCTGCAACACCCCTTGACCCAACGTTTGTATCAACGCTGACGCTCAGCCGAGACTGGACCGTGAGTCTCCAAGACGGCACCTTTCCGATGCGGCAACCCTTTGCGCCTGTGACGGTGGCTGGCTTGGTCTATGCTGTAACAGATTTAGGTCGTGTTACTGGCATCAGGGCGGAATCCGGTGTCATTGATCGGCAGTGGGAACTGGCAGTCCCCGTGAGTATCGGTTTGGCGACAAATGGCACGGCACTGTTTTGGGGTTCTCAAAATGGTGCGTTGGTGTCGATGGACCTTAACGGCGTGGAACTGTGGCGCGCGGTGCTGACCAGTCGGGCTTTGAGTTTGCCGACAGTGGGCGGCGGTCTGGTCTATGTTCAGACTCAGGACGGTTATCTGGTGGCTTTGGATGAGTCTACAGGTGAGCAACTGTGGGTCTATGATGATGGTGTTCCAAGGTTGTCTTTATATGGTGATGCGAGTCCTTTGTTGGCAAATGGCCAACTCATTGCTGCATTTGCCAGTGGACGAGTCGTTGGGTTTGATCCTGCAACAGGTGAACAGCTGTGGGCACAAAACCTTGGACAGGCGTCCGGTCGATCTGATTTAGAACGTATTAACGATGCTGATGGTATACCGGTAGTGGTAAACAGCAGTTTGTTGTTGGCGTCGAGTTATCAAGAAGAAACCCTGTTGATTGATACGCAAACAGGTGCACCCCTAAAGCGCTACGGCTACGGCAGTCGTCACGGGGTTATACCCTTTGCAGATCAGGTTGTTGTGCTGTTAAACGATGACCGGTTGGTAGGGATTGCGCCAAAGACGGGTGACCTTCTATGGGAAAATGACAGTCTCCAATACCGTCGACTGACCGATGCGACTGCATGGCAGGGTTATGTCACCTTTGGTGATAGTTTTGGTTGGTTGCACATACTGGATCCCAAGACAGGCACACTGGTAGCCAGATTCCCTGCTGACCATCTCGGCATATCGGGGAAACCGGTTTCTGCAGGCGAAAACTTATATGTACAGGGTGACAGTGGTCATCTAAAGGCATTTCATATTCTTGGCCATTAAGGGCCACTGCTGTTGAAAACAACAGTAACTATTATTCATTTGGAAATAAAACATGACACCGGTAATTGCACTTGTAGGTCGCCCAAACGTTGGCAAATCGACGTTATTTAACCGACTGACCAAATCCCGTGATGCGTTGGTAGCAGATGTTGCTGGCCTGACGCGTGACCGTAAATATGGAGATGGAAAGCTTGGTGAAAGACCCTTTATCGTCGTTGATACCGGTGGCATCAGTTTCTTTGAAGTGGGCCTCGATGCTGAAATGGCGAGTCAGTCCTTTCAAGCCATTGACGAAGCAGACGCAGTGCTGTTTCTGGTCGACGCTCAGGAAGGTGTAACGGCAACCGATCACGGTATCGCCAAAATGTTACGCCAAAAGAACAAGAAGGTATGGTTGGTCGTCAACAAGACCGATGGTCTCGATGAGACGATTGCCATATTGGATTTCTTTGAGTTGGGTTTGTCTGGCGAGCCCGCGCCGATTGCAGCGTCGCACAACCGTGGCATACGCCAATTGATCGAAGAGGTCATGGATACCTTTCCCTTCCAAGAATTACCTGAGGAAGGTGCAGAGAACCATTGGGGTACCCGAATTGCCATTATTGGTCGGCCAAACGTGGGCAAGTCCACCTTGGTGAATCGCATGTTGGGTGAGGAACGCGTGGTGGTCTATGACCAACCCGGAACCACCATGGATTCTATTTATATACCCTATGAGCGCCACGGCGAAAAATACACCCTGATTGATACCGCAGGTGTACGCCGCCGCAAGAGCATTCATGAAGCAACCGAAAAATTCTCCATCATTAAGACCCTTCAGGCGATCAAGGATGCCAACGTCGTGGTCTTGGTGCTGGATGCCAGAGACGGTGTGGTAGAGCAAGATCTGCACATGCTAAACTTTGTATTGGATGCGGGTCGTGCCATGGTTGTTGCTGTCAACAAGTGGGACGGTATGGACCAGGATGACAAGCAGCGGGTAAAAACTGAATTAGACCGCCGCATGGATTTCTTGTTTGAATGGGCAGATTTTCATTTTATATCCGCGATGCATGGCACCGGAGTGGGTGATGTCTATAAGTC
>CAWUUZ010000006.1:0-2774 GCA_963925745.1 uncultured Pseudomonadales bacterium | reverse complement strand
AGGGCGCGTCGCAGTGTCGATATGCGGGTCTTGGTTGTCATTGCCGCGTCCTTTGCATTGGGCTTTGCCCTTTATAAAACAGGCGCAGCGGCGTTGATCTCCGATACCCTGCTACCCCTGACGTCAATATCGACCCTCATGGCTTTGGTGGTTGTCTATGTGTTGACCGTTATTTTGACAGAGCTGATTACCAACAATGCGGCGGCAATTTTGATGTTTCCAATAGCCGTCAATGTGGCTGAGCAGAGTGATGCCAATGTGCTGCCCTTTGTGATTGCCATTATGATCGCTGCCTCTGCGAGTTTTATCACCCCCCTGGGTTATCAAACCAATTTGATGGTCTTTGGCCCGGGGCAATATCGCTTTTCGGACTATGCCAAAATTGGCATACCCCTGAGTATTTTGGTTGGTATAACGGCCATTTTTGTCATACCGTTGGTATGGTCTTTTTAGCCGCAACCCCAGCGGGTCGCAATGTTTGAATAAAGAAAAAAACGAATTCATTGGAAATAGGACAGGCATGTGACTGACTCGAATATTGTATGGCACCCGTATCAGGTAACGTCGCACAGCCGCGCAAGCCAAAAGGGTCAGGTGCCCGTTTTGCTGTGGTTCACCGGTTTGAGTGGTTCGGGTAAATCGACCATCGCCAATGCCGTTGAATGCCATCTGTTTGAGTTGGGTTGCCACAGTTATCTGTTGGATGGTGACAATGTGCGCCACGGTCTGTGTAATGACCTTGGGTTTTCGGATCAAGACCGTGTTGAAAATATTCGGCGGGTAGGTGAGGTAGGTAAATTGATGGTAGACGCTGGATTGATCGTGCTGTCGGCCTTTATTTCACCCTTTCGTTCCGACCGCCAACTGGTGCGGGGCCTGTTTCCCACCAACCAATTTATTGAGGTTTTTATAGACACCCCCCTGAGTGTCTGTGAAGCGCGCGACCCCAAAAAGCTCTATCAAAAAGCCAGACAGGGGTTGATTAGCAACTTCACGGGTATCGACTCTGACTATGAAACGCCCAGTAACCCTGACATTGTCGTTCGCACCGAAGGAAAGTCGGTCGATGACTGTGTCGCTCAGGTATTGGATGTGCTGCGTACTCAGGGTGTTATACCGACAGCCACCTGAGTTGCTGTCCATTTCTGGCATCAGGTCGCACTGAAAAGCATTTGAAAATGGCCTGTAATAGGGGCTTAACCCAATTCATTTTTATGGTCTAATACTGGCATGATAACTTCTATTCCCTGGCTTGTTGGCACCCGATACGTAAGGGCCAAAAGGCGCAACCATTTTATATCCTTCATTTCAGCCGTTTCTATGATCGGCCTGATTTTGGGTGTCATGGTGTTAATCATTGTTATGTCGGTGATGAACGGCTTTGACCGTGAGATGCAGACCCGCGTTTTGGGTATGGTGCCCCATGGTACGATTTCTCAACCCAATGGCATGGCTGATTGGCCTCTGTTGCTGGACACCCTGTCTGCATCGCCTGATGTGGTTGCAGCAGCACCCTATATTGAATCCCAAGGTCTTTTGTCTCAAGACAGTGTCACCCGCGGTGCCATGGTATTTGGCATCGATCCTGAGACCCATGGCAAGGTATCCATTGTCGGCGAACACTTTGTTGCTGGGCAGCTGACTGATTTGCAACCCGGTCGTTTTGGCATTGTGTTGGGCGACATCTTGGCGCAGATTTTGGGTGTGCAGGTCGGTGATTCGGTGACCCTGATGGTGCCTGAGGTCAGCGTGTCGATCGCTGGTTTGGCGCCACGGTTTAAACGTTTTGAAGTGGTTGGTTTGTTTCGTGTCGGTGCCGAAATGGATTCGGGTTTGGCATTGATCAACATTCAAGATGCCGCAAAACTACTGCGTATGGGTGACAAGGTCGATGGCGTTCGTATTCGGGTTGCTGATCTCTTTCAGGCACGAGAAATCACCTGGAACCTGGCTATAAACCTACCGGGTCGCTATATGGTCAGTGATTGGACCCGAACCCAGGGCAATCTGTACAAAGCCATTCAGATGGAAAAACGCATGATCGGCTTGCTTCTGGTCATGATTGTGGCGGTAGCGGCCTTTAACATTGTGTCGTCATTGGTGATGCTGGTGCAGGACAAACAGGGCGATATCGCGATTTTGCGCACCATGGGCGCATCGCCCAGTCAAATCATGGGCATCTTTATTGTTCAAGGCAGCATGATTGGTGTCATTGGGGTGTTTATTGGCACGGTATTGGGCGTTGCTGGAGCCCTGTCGATAGACCGCATCATCGGATTTATCGAAAAGCTCTTTGGCATACAATTTATCGATGGATCGGTCTATTTTATCAGCTATTTTCCATCAGAATTACAGTGGACAGATGTGGGTTGGATTACGGGTGTCTCATTGGTACTGAGCCTGCTGGCAACCCTGTATCCGGCTTATCGCGCCTCGCGCATCTCACCTGCGGAGGCATTGCGTTATGAGTGATGTGGTATTGCAATGCCAAGACGTGACACGGGAGTATCAGGTAGGCCCTGAAACCGTGCATGTACTGAAGGGTTTAAACCTGACTGTTAATCAGGGTGCACTGGTGTCCATTGTCGGTGCCTCTGGCAGCGGTAAAACCACGCTGTTGAATATCTTGGCAGGCTTAGACAAGCCGACCTCCGGCACGGTTACCATTGGCGGTCAGGAATTGAGCGCCATATCAGACCGTAAAAGGGACCGATTGCGTAACCAGGATATGGGTTTTGTTTTTCAATTTCACCACCTGTTGAGATCGGAAGAGC
>CAWUUZ010000005.1:0-2680 GCA_963925745.1 uncultured Pseudomonadales bacterium | reverse complement strand
GGTATCGGTAGTGAAATCAACGGTTCATGGCGCTGGTTCCGAATCGGTCCTGTCGGTATTCAACCCAGCGAAATTATGAAATGGTTTATGATCCTGTTCGTTGCAGGTTATCTGGTCAGACAGCGCGAAGGTGTGAACAGTTTTATAGGTCTTATGAAGCCCATTATCGTGATGGTGCTGGTACTGGTGTTGCTATTGCTCGAGCCGGATTTTGGCGCCTTTGTTGTATTGATCGCGGTCGTCATGGGCATGATGTTTCTCGGTGGTGCGAACTTTTTGCAGTTTATTATGTTAGCTGCCCTGGGCACGGGTGCCATCGGTATCATTGCCTACTCGGCTAGCTACCGTGTCGCCCGTTTGATGGCGTTCTTAGATCCATGGTCTACCGAGAATGTCTATGGCAGTGGCTACCAGTTGACCCAGGCTCTGATCGCCATGGGCCGTGGTGAGTGGTTTGGTGTGGGCATCGGCAACAGCATGCTCAAGCTGTTCTATCTACCAGAAGCCCATACCGACTTTGTATTCGCGATTCTTGGTGAAGAATATGGTTTGGTAGGCGTGATGTCGGTTCTTGCGCTGTATGTCGCGGTGGTTGCCCGAATTTTTTATATAGGCATACAGGCTGAACGCCGTAACCTCAAGTTTAGCGCCTATGTGTGCTATGGCACGGCACTGCAGTTTGCCGTGCAAGCCATTATCAATATGGGTGTGAATATTGGTCTCTTGCCAACCAAGGGTCTCACGCTGCCGCTGCTGTCCTATGGTGGCTCTAGCTTGGTTGTCAGCCTCTGTATGTTGGGTCTTATTCTGGCTATCTATAATCAGGTCCAGTCAACACCCATGCCCCAAGGTGAAAAAGCCCAGGGGGTGTCGCAATGAGCGCAACCATCTTAATTATGGCAGGAGGCACGGGTGGTCACATCTTCCCAGCCCTTGCTGTTGCCCGTCATCTCAAGGCGCTTGGCTACAACCTACATTGGTTGGGTGCCAAACAGGGCATGGAATCAACCCTGGTTGACGCCACTGAATTCCCACTGCATTTGGTTCCCGTTACCGCGATGAAAGGCGGTGGCTTGGTGCGCAAACTGTGGTTCCCCATCAATCTGGTACGCGCCCTGTGGTCGGTATTTCACGTTTTTGGACGTATTAAGCCTGATGTGGTTGTCGGCTTTGGCGGCTATGCCAGTGGTCCTGGTGGCATCATGGCTATGCTGTTGCGCCGCCCCTTGGTGCTTCACGAGCAAAATGCTGTGGCAGGCTTTACCAACCGCATGTTGGCTCGGTTTGCCAATCAGGTGATTGAGGCGTTCCCAAATACCTTTAAGGCATCAAGGCGGTTACAGACCTTGGGTAATCCCGTTCGGTCAGAATTGGTGGCCCTAAGAGAAGGCGAAACCAAGCCGTCGACATTGGACCATGTGTTGGTTTTGGGCGGCAGTTTGGGTGCGTTAACACTCAATACCCTGGTTCCACAGGGAATCGCGGCTATGGATGCAACAGACAGACCCCAGATTTGGCATCAGGCTGGTGCAGGAAAGACCGCAGAGGTGGTTCGCCGCTATCAGGAAGCCGGAATCGATGCGCGTGTTGATGCCTTTATCGATCAGATGGATGAAGCCTATGCCTGGGCTGACATTGTTGTCTGTCGTTCAGGTGCTTCGACCGTGTCAGAACTAGCAATTGTGGGCAAGCCCTCCTTGCTGATGCCATACCCCTGGCACAAGGACCGTCAGCAGTTTGTGAATGCAGATTATTTGGTGCTCGCGGGAGCAGCCACCCTGATGCCACAGGATGACACTGGCGTGGAAACACTGAGCCAAACACTTACCTATTTGCGTCGCCATCCAGAAGTATTACGGGAGATGGCGGAACACGCACGGTCTCAGGGAAAGCCTGATGCTGTTGCATTGATCGGACAGGTCGTTATCGATCTGTTACCAGCTGATATGAGGAAAGCAGCATGACACTCGAAAGAATGCCCATCATAGACATTCCAGAAATGCGCCGTATTCGCAAGATCCATTTTGTGGGTATCGGTGGCGTTGGCATGTGTGGTATCGCCGAAGTGTTACTCAATCAGGGCTATGACATCTCGGGTTCAGATATCAAGGCGTCAGCGGTTACCCAGCGTTTGGAAGACTTTGGCGCGCGCATCTTTATTGGACATCGCAGTGAGAATGTCCTGGGTGTCGATGTTGTGGTTGTGTCCAGTGCGATTCACCCAGAAAACCCAGAGTTGGTATGGGCATTGGCCCACCGTATTCCTGTGGTACCCCGCGCAGAGATGTTGGCTGAGCTCATGCGATTTCGCCATGGTATTGCCATTGCGGGCACCCATGGTAAAACCACCACAACCAGTTTGATGGCGTCGGTATTTGGTGCAGGTGACAAGGACCCTACATATGTTATCGGTGGCAAGCTGACCAGCGCTGGCACCAATGCCAAGTTGGGCACAAGCCGTTACCTCATTGCAGAGGCTGACGAAAGTGATGCGTCCTTCTTGCACCTGCTACCCATGACTGCGGTAGTGACCAATATCGATGCAGACCACATGTCTACCTATGGTGGTGACTTCGAGCAGGTGAAGGCTGCCTTTGTAAAATTCCTACACAACCTGCCATTTTATGGCTTGGCTGTGATGTGTTTTGACGACGCCAATATCCAAGAAATTCTGCCACTC
>CAWUUZ010000004.1:0-10085 GCA_963925745.1 uncultured Pseudomonadales bacterium | reverse complement strand
TACGACAGTGCCGCATTTGAGAGGTCCGGAATAGAGGCTATGAGGTTCCCGACATCCAGAACGAGCGTGACAAAACCGTTTTTCTCTTTGTCGATTGAGTATTGGGGTATAAATAGCAAAACACCCTTGCTTGCTGAGGTCGACTGGACCAAGTTGATTGGGCTTGTTGGCGTAGGTTCGCCCGTGTTATAGGCGCTATCCAGTGCGTCACGTCTGTTAGCCTGCGAATAGACGTCGTATCCCAGCGCTGCCTCGTTGCCTGCGAATTTTTCAATGTAGGTCACAATGACGTGTTTTTTGGCCGGCTGAAGGGGCGTAACATCACCGTTTTCATTGCGCTGCCAAGCATTAAAATCAGCACCATACCTTTCCGCTCTAAACTGACTTTGAATGTTCTTTTGGTAGGCATCCAGATCTTGATCGTTAACGCTGGCGTTCCACGATATGGCCTTGATATGGGGATTCCTTGTAAGGGGTCCCAGGGTTATATCGCGAAATATGTTCGGCGAGAGTGGCAGGAGATTGAGCATGGATCTAACGCTATACAGCACATCTATCTGGGAATCGATTCTGTTTGCCAATGTCCAGCTAAACATTTCAGCGGCCTGCACGAACGTTTGGTGTTCTGCGCTGGCGTTTCTGTTTGTCTTTATAATGGTAGTGGCCAACAAAACGGCTGAAACCAGCAGAATGCCAACGAATTGAATGCCGTTGGGCATAGTAGGTTCTTTAGCGTTTCTCCGTGCATCAAAATACAAAAACAGCGGCAAGGCAACCAATAGGCCAGTGCTGTCGGCTATCCAAAGGCGAGCGAATGTGTGAAACCACAAACCCGGCTGTAGCCCTTCGATAAAGAAGGCTGTCACGGTATACACCGTCGGGAAGATTGCTGCAGGGAAAATAACGGCAAACAAACATAATTTTAGAACGATATTTATAGACAATCCTGTCTCTTCGCCGGTGAGGAAACGTTTGCAAAGCAAAGCGCCAACATAACCTTGTAATGCGGCGCCCAAAGCCACTATTAGGGCGGTGACAACACCCATGTTTAGTTCGGTAATGTTACCAGTAGAATAAAGGGTTGTGGCAAAGGAGCCCAGAATGGTCGCGATAATACCGAGTTTCCCATGCTTTAAAATGGACCACATACCAATGGCTGCAGAGGGAAAGAATAGAATGGCAAACTGGTTCTCGCCGTAGAGTAGGGTGATGAGAATTGCGGTGCCTAAATAGAAGGCTGCATAAAATAATACCCACCCTATTGCGGACCAAGGTGTAACAGATGTTTTTGTTCGTGTCTGAAAACGCATCTAGGTTAAACTCCAGTTTTCTAAGTGAAGTGATCGGTATTTCGATTAGAATATCTGTTTTCTGATGCATAAAAAAATGACGATACGTTAGAAACATTTTGTAGGTGTTATTGATTTAAGTCAACAGGTGTCGGCCATTGGTACGACCCGATTTAAAGAATGTGGGTGTCATTCCGAACGCTGTTGGTTTCTCGATGCATGGCGCAAAGGCGACAAGTTGCTTTGGTTCTCACCGTATTACTTAGTCTTTCCACAGGAAATGTTTTTCACCCTGAGGGCTGATTTCAATCCAAGCGTCTGGGTCTGCGCCTTCGTGCCAAAGTCCATCACTGCATCTGACTGTCAAACCGGTATCCCTACTAAATGCTTGGGCAAGCGCCAAATCCGACGTCCAGGGTGTGTTGTCACTGTCAATATTCAGCGAACAGAACCCCCTCACTGGTTGAACCATAATGGTGATGGGAAGCATTGAACCGCTATGGGGGATTTCAAAGCGAAGCGCTTTTTGGCCCTGACTGCTGATTTCTGTGGGAATGGAGGATGCGAAGCACTGGGCTAACCACGCCAATAGGGGCTCTGCCGTTGTTGTCTTGATGTAGATTTCAATGTCAGTTTGATGAGAATCGGCTGTCATACTGTAATCTCTTAGGGTTAGTCTGCAGATAAAATGATCAAATTGACGCTGATTTGAAGGCCTAGCCTTTGGCCTTCAAAATCGGGTTAAATCGCTGTGTCAGAGCGCGGCGCAACTTCCCATGCTTGCAGCCTAAAATGGCCTGTCATGGGTAGATTCACCAATTCATGGAGCTGCTCTTTGCGTTCAGGGGTTGCACGCCAATGGTGTGGCGTCATAGCCAGCAGGTCTTGAAGCTCTTCCAGACTCTCGGGAATCCACTCAAAGGTAACTTCCTTAGAATAGACTTCTGTGTAGGCATCGGTTAAGGCAGTCTTCCCATCAAAGTCGGTCAACTTGACAGAAGGATAGAGAAATTCGCGCAATTGAATCAGGTGGTCTTTCGCAGTGCCGATGGTTATTAAAACGGCGCCCGGTTTTAAGCAGCGCTGCAGTTCTTCGGGCATGATTTTTGCCATAACAACCATGGCGCCATCCAGTGATTGATCGAAAAAAGGCAGCCGACTGGCGCTGGCGACGAGCCAAGACAAATCGTGCGGTATTTTGCAGGCAGCCTGTACCGCAAACTTTGAAATATCGATGCCAAATCCTGCCGTATCATTCAAATGGCTTTTGACTTTTCGGGTATACCATCCCTCGCCACATCCAATATCGGCCCAGGTTTCTACATCGGGCCAAAATCGGTCGACGGACTGAACAAGCAGGTCACCAAGCGGCGCATATCGCTGGCGATTTAAAAACCGGGTGCGCGCCGAAACCATGTCCTTGTTGTCACCAGGCTGGTGTGTCTTTTTGTATTGTGTCAGTAAGAGATTGACATAGCCCTGCTTGGAACGGTCAAATTGGTGTCCCGCTTTGCAAACGATACCCTGGCCAACAGCATTCATGCTGCCTCCACAGACGGGGCATTGAATTACGTTTACAGCGGTGGTGCTATTGGTTATGTTCAAGCGAATTTCTCAAAAGATACTTGGCAATGTAAGCCAAATGAATGAGTTGGAAGTGTACCAATATTTTATCGCCTAGATAAAGACGAATTCCATTCCCCATGCTATAGGAAAACACGCTGTATGAATCCCACGCTCGATCTTGCCATAGATTTAATGTCCCGCAAATCAGTTACGCCGGACGACGAAGGCTGCCAGCAAGTGCTTGCAGACCGTTTGGCGCCGTTAGGGTTTGATATCAGACACATGCCCATAGAGGGTGTCGAAAACCTGTGGGCGCGACGCGGCACGGGTGCACCTTTATTGGTGTTTGCGGGTCATACTGATGTCGTACCCACTGGTGCGCTGTCTGATTGGGATTCAGACCCATTTTCACCTGTCATCCGCAATGGCCGCCTATTTGGCCGTGGTGCTGCAGATATGAAAGGCAGCTTGGCAGCAATGGTTGTTGCAGCAGAACGGTTTGTAGAAAAGCATCCTGACCATAAGGGTAGCTTGGCCTTTTTAATCACATCCGATGAAGAGGGTGATGCCTACCACGGCACTGAAGCAGTTGTTAAGCGCTTGACCGAAGAGGGTGAGCAGATTACCTGGGCCATCATTGGGGAGCCATCCAGCAGTGAGCAGGTAGGCGATACGGTAAAAATTGGGCGTCGTGGCTCGTTGTTGGGTCGCTTACGGATTAGGGGAATCCAAGGGCATGTTGCCTATCCCCATCTAGCCAAAAACCCTGTTCACCTGGTAGCGCCAGCAATTTTGGACTTGAGTTGCGAACAATGGGATATGGGAAATGATGCATTTCCACCAACCAGTTTTCAAATCTCCAATTTTCAGTCGGGCACAGGCGCCAGCAATGTGATTCCGGGCGAAGCCAATGTTGTCTTTAGCTTTCGTTTCTCAACTGAGGTGACCGCCGATATTCTGGAGGCGAAGGTTAGGGAAATATTGGACCGGCATCAGCTTGATTATGTTTTGGAGTGTGAACTCAAGGGCGTTCCCTTTCTAACTGAAAAGGGTCTGCTGATCCGCGCAGTTCAAGATGCGGTTGGCAGGGTTACCGGTTTTTCACCTGAATTATCAACGGCCGGTGGGACGTCAGACGGTCGCTTTATTGCACCTACGGGTGCGCAGGTGGTCGAATTGGGACCCGTAAACAAGACGATTCATCAGGCAAACGAAAACGTTAGCGTCGATGCATTAGAACCCTTGGCAGCCATGTATGAGGGTATTATGGAGAATCTGCTGTTGCCGGAGTAATGCCCGCTGTTCTTCTTAGGCACGGTTCTGGAAATGGAATTCGTGCCTTTTTCTTTTGTGGCCGCCAGTCGAATCTGGCACACACCGAGCCAAACGCAATTTTCTGTACAGTCTCAAATTGACGCGTGTCACTGTTATGGCAGATTTGTGTCTCATATCGCTTCAACTAATTTGAACGTATTGGGTCATAGTCGTCTAAATTCGACCTTTGTCTAGAAAGGTGTCGATAAAAGCATACAAAAGATCACTTCTATTTTTTTCACCAGCACTTGTCGTTTGGCGGGTGGTTCTGTGGAGAGTCCCTGTTGATATTGGTATTATAGCGGCGGCAAAAAGCCTTGTGCGTTACGAGATACCTTGCCTTTTTGATACAGATTGCAGACACCTTCCCCTGCTAGGTTCTTGATATGTCTTTTCTGTCACTAATCATTGGATAGCGTCTGATTTCACAGAGTCAGTATATACGCTGACGTTTATTTGAATTGAAATGGACCGCTAATCGCATGTTTAAGAAGATAGCAAAGCCGCAAAATGCTTATGACAGTTTTCTAAAGCTGCAGTCACAGCGCAACTCCAGCTTGGCTTGGATATTGTTGGGCGCTGTCGGTGTCATGTGGGCATATAACGGTTGGACCCTCTATCAGGAATATCGAGAAGATGTCAGGGTTGAGATTGCCGAAGCCCAAACGGAATCTTTAACCGCTGTTTCCAATGACGTTGAAAACCTGATGCGCTTGGTCTATGAGCATATTCGAACGATCTCGCTGCTACCCAGTATTAGACGGGTAGGTGCGTTTAATCGATTGTCTGAGGCTGAAGACGTTGTTGATCAGGGGCGGCTTTCTGTTGATACCCATCAAACCATTCAACAAATTTATCGAAATTTAAACAGCACAGTTGATCTGTCTGAAATCTATGTGACGCTGAATGGATTTTCACCCGACCAGGGTGAGGTGCCGTTTGCGATGTATGACGATGCCATTTCAGGAGCTGGCATCGACCCAAACGTTCAATTGTTTTCTGATCACAGTGCTAACGATCCCTACGAAGACGATGAGTATCGAGAATATGTAGTGCAACTCAAATGGTTCAAAGAACAGTATCCTGAGTGGCTTGGTAAAAATGACATTACCAAAATACCCGCCTTGACCTCGGCCCTTTTGAGAACCTGTGACAACACACAATTTGATCCCTCTCAGGCAGATAACTTCCAAAACACCTTGGGACTTCTGTATTCAACACCGATATTCTCTTTGGCTAACCAACAATTTGTTGGCCTCGTATCTGCCGTGATACGTGCCAATGTGTTGGAAGCAGTTATCTCTGGTATCCCCTTTATTCCTGTTACCAACAGCGACTTTGAGCGGTTTGGTACTCTGGGCGTTTCAAAAAGTCGCACACCAAGCAATTTTATTTTAACCAATGGTAGCGGTCTCAAATTATTCGACCGAACCAATGAGGAGTTGGCCAGTCGTGCTGACGACATATTACAGGAATTGGGTGACGACCATTTGGCGTCCGTGACACTTGATATCGTGAGTGACTCAGAGTGGACGCTGTACCGTTATATGACCCATGCAGATATGAAGCAATTGGTCGAAACACGAACAATTCGTTTTTACCGTGATATCGCTATTCGAATGCTGCTGCTTCTGGTGTTTGCGGTGATGTTGATTAAGGCATTGCGGGATCAGGGTGCGAATCACAAGAATTTGGTTCGACTGGCACACTTTGACACCCTGACTGATCTTCCGAATCGCAGCATGTTGTATTCCGCGTTAGGGCAATCAATCAAACGTGCTGAAAGAACAGGCACCCGCATTGGTTTGTTATTCTTGGATGTTGATGATTTTGGCATCATTAACGATTCTACGAGCCACACCATAGGCGATTTGGTGTTACAGAATATTGCGAGCCGTTTGAGAGGGAAAAACGCTTCGAGCGCATCACAGACTATCGAGCTTGGTGGTTATCAAGTAACGCCACTGGTCTCGCGCTTGGGTGGTGATGACTTTGCCCTCATATTTGAAGACTTACCCTCTGCTGAAATCGGCGCTGTCTTGGGCCAGATGCAAATTGATAAGTTTAATGAACCCATGCTGATCAATGGGCAGGTTGTGGATGTGTCGCTATAGGGCGGTATGGCGATATACCCAGACGATGCAGAAGACTATCAACAACTGATGGCAAACGTTGATTACACCCTAAAGAATGCCATGGATATGGGCTCTGGTAATTTCTTGATGTTTACCGATGAGATGCGACGTCAGGCTGCACGTGTTAACCGCTTGTTGCGCGATATACCGGATGCCATTAGAAACAATGCTTTTTCTCTGCATTACCAACCAAAGCAGTCACTGGATAGTGATCGCGTGCTGTCCTTTGAAGCCCTGATTCGCTGGAAACACCCAGAGTTTGGCAATGTATCGCCGGCTGAATTTGTACCCTTGTTAGAGCAAACGAACAGCATTGTAGAGGTTGGAAGGTGGGTGCTATCTGAATCCTGTCGCCAACTGAAACAGTGGAAAGACAAGGGATATACCGATATCTGTGTCAGCGTTAACGTGTCAGCAAAACAGCTGTTGTTGTCAGATATCGTTTTAACGGTCGACACCATTTTGGATGAATTTGACCTTGCGCCTAACAAGCTGATTCTGGAAATAACAGAGTCGCTGATGATCAACAATTTACATGAATCGAGCACGGTATTGGACCGCATTCGTGACCGTGGCGTTAAGTTGGCTATTGACGATTTTGGTACGGGTTACAGTTCACTGACCTATTTGCAAGGTTTGCCGGTTGACTATCTCAAACTGGATAAGTCGATGATTGACGTAATCCACGATGAACGTGGTGCCCATGTAACCAAGGCCACCATCGATTTGGCCCATGGTCTTGGGCTAACCACCATCGCAGAGGGTGTGGAATACTTATCCCAGCGCGATCTCCTAAAATCAATGGGTTGTGACATGATTCAAGGATACCTGTTGTCACGACCACTGCCACCAGAAGAGCTCGAGCCATTTTTAATGTTAAGTCGTATGCATACTACGATTGATAAAAAACCAGACATCGAATAACCCAATGCCCATTGATGACGCTGGGTTGTTAATTTGAAGTTTTTTGGTCTAGCTTATATTGATTAGGCAGGTTTTCATTCGGTAACGGCGGTTTGTGATTGCAACTGGATGTTCGATCTGCTGTTATCCTTATAATCTATGTGCTTAGACTCAAAAATAATAACGTTAGCTTAAGGAATGACTATGACGGACACCTATTTTCATGCTGATTATCCCTTTGGGATAGCCCCCCAAATTGATCCAGATTCCTATTCAAGTGTCATCAGTATTTTCGATGAATTTGTCAAGAAATACCAAGACAAGCCTGCTTTTAGCTGCATGGGCGCTACAATAAGTTTCGCTGATCTTGAACGCAAAAGTGGACAATTCTGTGAGTGGCTTCAAAAAGAAAGTGGTTTGCAGCCTGGCGATCGCATTGCGGTGCAGTTACCAAACATTTTGCAGTTTCCAGTGGTGGTTTGGGGCGCGTTGCGTGCGGGACTGGTTGTTGTAAACACAAACCCTCTGTATACCGAAAGAGAAATGGAACACCAGTTTAATGACTCTGGTGCCAAGTTGTTGGTGGTCTATGCGGGCATGGCCAGCAAGGCCCTAGCGGTTCAGCCAAAAACGGGTATCGAGCGGATTATTGTGACTGAGCTTGCTGACCTTCACAAACCGCTTAAGGGTTGGATCGTCAACACCGTGGTCAAAAAAGTCAAAAAGCTGGTGCCAGCCTATGACGCCAGCAAGACAATGACCTTTAAGTCTGTGATGAAACAGTATCCCAATGGCACTGTTACCCCAGTGGCGGTTAGCGGCGGTGACGTAGCTGTGTTGCAATATACCGGTGGTACCACAGGCGTTTCCAAAGGTGCCATGCTGACCCACCGTAACTTGATTGCCAACATGTTGCAGTGTAACGAGTTTTTCAAAGTCTCGTTAAAAGAAGGCGAAGAGACCTTTATTGCACCGCTGCCTCTGTACCACATCTATGCGTTTTTGGTTCATGGAATGCTGTTGGCTGAAACGGGCAACCATTCGGTGCTGATTCCAAATCCACGTGACCTCAATGCCTTTGTGAAAGAGCTGCAGAAGTGGAAGTTCACGGGTTTTGCAGGACTCAATACACTCTTTGTTGCACTGTCTAACAATGAGGGTTTTAAGACACTAGATTTTAGCCATTTGAAATTCACCATATCAGGCGGCATGGCATTAACCTCTGACGCTGCTGAGCAATGGAAGTTGGTTACGGGTTGTGACATTTTTGAAGGCTATGGCATGACAGAAACATCGCCTGTATTGACTTTCAACCCGCCTGGCGCCCATCAGTTGGGCACCATCGGGATTCCAGTTCCCAGTACGGAAATCAAAGTGGTCGGTGATGATCGCGCTGTTGTACCAAACGGCACCGCTGGTGAACTGCTTGCACGTGGTCCGCAGGTGATGCTTGGGTATTGGAACCGTGTTTCAGATACCGCAGATACCATTGATAAAGAGGGATTTATTGCAACGGGCGATATCGCGGTAAAACAGGATGATGGTTTCTTTAAGATTGTTGATCGCAAGAAAGACATGATTATCATCTCTGGTTTCAACGTCTATCCCAATGAAATTGAAGAAGTGGTCTCATCGCACCCTTCAGTTATTGAAGCCGCTGCAATTGGTATCCCACACGCTGTCAATGGCGAAGAAATACAGGTGTTTGTGGTTGCCAAAGAAGCGGTGTCTCCTGAAGAGCTTACAGCCTTCTGTCGCGGAAAGTTGACCGGATATAAGGTGCCAAAAAACTTTGTATTCCGCAGTGAATTGCCCAAGACCAATGTTGGCAAAATATTGCGTAGAGAGTTGCGTCCGCACTAGATCCAAGAGCGATTACAAGGCACTTCCCTTTAAAAACCTTCGAGACTGAGTGCTCGAAGGTTTTTCTCTATCTGTATCCTCAGTTATAATCACCGTTCTCATTTATCCGGATAAATCACATGTTATTGACGGCGCAATCGGTTTTGGCCGGACTCGAAAAGGTGGCATGCAAAGACCGATGGTCGTTATCCCTCGCTGCACAAAAAGCCCTTTCACACCCACATCGTGCTGCTGACGAGGCAAAAGCGGCAGAAGCGGCAGTTCAGTTACAACAGCGTTTTGAAAGATCCTGTCAGTGGGTTGAAGCCAGGCAGCAGCAGGTTGTGCCGGTCAATATCGATGCAGGGCTCCCCATTGGTGAACATGCCGCTGTGATTTCTGAAGCCATTACAAACAACCAGGTGGTGATTTTAACCGGTGAAACAGGCTCAGGAAAAACCACCCAGTTGCCTAAGATCTGTATGCAGCTGGGTCGCGGATCTCGTGGCCTCATAGGACACACCCAACCGAGACGTCTGGCAGCAAGGGCAGTGGCTTCTCGAATTGCGGAAGAAATGAATGTTGTGCTGGGCACACTGGTGGGCTGCCAGGTGCGCTTTCACGATCAGGTGCAAGAATCGACCCAGATAAAATTAATGACCGACGGTATATTGCTAGCCGAAATTCAGCGTGACCGTTTTTTGACCCATTACGACACCTTGATTATTGATGAGGCGCACGAACGTTCCTTAAATATCGACTTTCTATTGGGCTATATTAAAAAGATTCTGCCAAGGCGTCCCGATTTGAAAGTGATCGTGACCTCAGCAACCATTGATGCTGAGCGCTTTTCAGCGCATTTTGATCAGGCACCCGTTATCGAAGTCAGTGGCCGTTCCTATCCTGTGGATGTGGTTTATCGGCCTGTGGGTTTTGACAGTGACGATGATGAAACCAGCCTTAATTTACCCGAGAGTATCGTGGCCGTAGCCCAAGAAATTCTCGAATTAGAAGCACAGGGCAAGACCCCACAACG
>CAWUUZ010000003.1:0-2615 GCA_963925745.1 uncultured Pseudomonadales bacterium | reverse complement strand
GAGACTATTTCAACATCTTGATACCACATCATCGCTATCCTTCGATTCTTTGACCACAGCATACCAGTACCCTGTTAATCCATACAGAGTTCAAGTGGACATCGCATTTAATTATGTCCAGAATGCAGCAGCTTTTTTTACCCAGCTAGCGTTCATTTCAATTCAGAAGTCGGTTGGGGTACTGTCGGACGTACTGTTGGACGTACTGTTGGACGTAATCTGGCGTAACTACCGCACCTAGGAGGCAAAATGAGTTTGATCGGCAGGATGCTTTTGGCTTTGTTGTCATCACTGTTTCGCAGACAAAGGGGTTCCCTTCTGGGAACGACCACCCGCCAATTTAGGGTGTGGCCCCATGATATGGATTTCAATATTCACCTTACCGCTGCGCGCTATTTGTCCTTTGGCGATGTGGGACGGCTGGGCTGGATGTTAGAAAACCAGTTTCTGTGGCGGTTTTTGTCACGGGGGTATCAAGCAGTCATCAATGCGCAGGAAATCACCTATATTCGTGAATTCAAACCCTTTGCAAAGGTGACCTTGGAGATACAGCTCATTAGCTGGGACCAGAAGTATATCTATTTTGAACAACGCTATTATTGCGGTGACAGGCTCTATGCCATAGGGCATGTACGCAGCGCCATGTTGCAGGGACGCAAAGTGGTACCACCCCAAGCGACCTTTGACCGTTTGGGTTTTGATGTGACATCACCCATTGAAACCGACACCATCAAACATTGGAAAGAAACCCTGTCAGCCAAGAAAGACCAATTTTCACCCCAACCCTAGGATCCACTATGCGTATCGTGTCACTCACCTGTTCGAACACTGAAATTGTCTGTGCCTTGGGCTGTGCCTCAATGTTGGTGGGTGTCGATAACCATTCCGATTTTCCAGTAGATGTGGTGGCAGGCTGTGCGCGTGTTGGTCCTGATTTAGACGTCGATATGGATGCAATCGCTGCACTGCAGCCCGACTGGGTGCTGGCATCGCTGACGGTGCCTGGCCACGAACACAATATCCAACGTTTGGAAGCAGCAGGGCTACCCTTTATCGTGACCCAACCAAAATCGCTGCCTGATATTTATCAGGACATCATAACCCTTGGCGCTCTGTTGGGTGTACCCGATCGCGCAGCGGCGTTGGTAGCTGACATGGCTCCGTTAATGGCACCCCAGATGGCACCCGATACAGCACCTGTGGTTGAAGAAGCGGCCGCTGATATCAGCAACCAAAAACCATCCATTCTGATTCAATGGTGGCCCAAACCCGTGATAGCCCCCGGCCAAAACAGTTGGGCGCAGGATCTCATCGTGGCTGCTGGTGGACGGAATGTACTGGGGAACGAAGCCATCGAAAGCCGACCCCTGACAGATGCAGAGGTGGCTGAACTCAATCCTGATGCCATAGTGATCGCTTGGTGTGGGGTACAACTCGACAAGTACCGTCCTGATGTTGTTTACCGCAACCCTGCCTTTGCCCACGTCACCGCTGTTACAGCGCAACAGGTTTATTGTATCTCTGAGGCCTTCTTAGGGCGCCCGTCACCCAGATTGGTCACGGGACTTGAGCAACTCAAAGCCATCGTGCAAGAGATACAGTCCAAATAGCACGTCGTTAAGACACTATCTGACCCGCTTCTTCTGATTCCAGCACCTCTGATTCTGCCTGCCCTGCTGCTATCCACTGCTGTAGGTGGGGGTTAGCCAGTTGGGTTTCACAGTACCGTTTTGTCTCAGACCCCAATTCCAGTTGATACCCTTGAAAACGCACCACCACGGGTGCAAAAAACGCATCGGCAATGCTAAAGGTGCCAAACAACCAGGGACCTTTGCCGTCAGCATAGTGCGCGCACTGCATCCAGATATTTTCGATGCGTTGAATATCTGACAGCGCACTGCTACTCAGGGTAACGACACGCTGATTGGCTGAACAATTCATGGGAAGCGCTGATCGCAACCCCGTAAAGCCTGAGTGCATCTCTGCCACCATGGACCGCGCAAAGGCCCGAGCGTTCGGATCAAGTGGCCAAAGCTGCGGGTGCGCTTCGGCCAGATATTCTGCGATAGAGAGTCTGTCCCAGATGCGTTTGTCACCCTCAACATAAACCGGTACACGCCCTGCACCCGAATACTGAGATACCTGGCTTAAAAATTCAGGGGTGTCGAGTGGGATCCGCACCTCGTCAAATCGGGCATTCAGATGCTTGAGTAACAACCAGGGTCGTAATGACCAGGACGAATATTTTTTGTTGCCGATGACCAGGAGTGGTTTTGTCATGTATTTGCCCTCGTGAATGGCGACCAGAACGGTTGGTAAAGCCGCGCCAATGAGCGACGGCTTGCATGCTTTATCTTAGGATAATCGGGATTTAAAATCCTGATATCCAAAGCTTTTAACGATTCTTAAAGCGTCAGTTTCTGAATTCCAAACAGCCAAAGAAGGCAGTCGCGCACCATTAAAGGTGGTTGTCTTTACCATGGTGTAATGTGACATGTCTTCAAATACCAAACGCTGCCCCACTTCCAAGGGTTGTTCAAAGCTGTAGTCACCCAAGACATCACCCGCCAAACAGGTCAAACCACCCAATCGGTAGGTATGGGCAAGGACATTGG
>CAWUUZ010000002.1:0-4416 GCA_963925745.1 uncultured Pseudomonadales bacterium | reverse complement strand
CCCTTCAGTGAGGTTTCTCCGGAAGCCTCACTGACTTTCATAGTTTGTAATACCTAATTGTCATAATATAGTCCCCCACTACCCCTATCTAAGGCCCTACCTAATGCTGATGTTTACCAACAAACACGTTATTGTCGCAATGCTCGTTGCCCCTGTATTAGGCGTTTTGGCCTATTTTGCGGCAGATATGGCCATTGGCGAAAAACCTCAGCCGGCTGTTGCAGGACAAAATTATAAATTGGCTGCTGGACCCGATTGTCGATACGCCAGCGGCAAATGTACCCTCAGAAACGGTGATCTCACCGTACAGTTGCGTGCCACCGAAAATGATGCAGGAAATTGGGATTTCATCGCCGATGCAAACCTTGACATCAACACCATTGCCATAGTTGTTGTGCCAGCAAATGACACCACGTCAGCGCCTGTGAACATGCACAGCATCCCCTTGGCTGACGAAGATGACAATGGCTCAAAATGGGCTCTCGAAGTCCCCCGTTTTGATAAAGAAAACGACATCATGCGTGTGGTCGTTTTTGCAGGGCAATCACTCTATATCGTCGAAACCAAGGCCATTTTCCCGGTTTTTGAAACCCGCTTTACGGAAAACGACAGCTAATAGCTTTGCGTGCTCTTTAGGTCGACTGCTGTACCTAGGTTGACCTCCTCGTCATCAGTCATTTTTTCAGGAGTCATTATGTCTGTTGTAGAAATTTCTGAAGTCATCAAATTTTTAAAGCACACCCTGCCTTTTCAATTCTTATCGCCTCCAGATCTGCGGAGTATGGCAGCGTCAATCACGGTCCACTATATGAAGGGTGGCCGTGTCCTCAACATGAACGAAGATTCCGTACCCGTTTTGCATATCATCAGACGGGGTGCCTTTGAAATTCGCAGCAGTGACGACCATTTGGTTGACCGAATTTCAGATGGTGAGTGTTATGGCATTTCTACGGTGGTTGAGAACAACCCCGAAGGGTTTAGTGTTGTTGCACTCGAAGACAGCTTGGTTTACCAAATTTCTATTGAGACGTTTCAAAAACTCTGTGCAAGCAATGCACAATTTTTTGACTTTTTTCACCAGACCCGTGAAAACCGACTTCGCAAACTGTCTACCAGCAAAAAAGAAGTCCATTCACCGACGATGCCGTTGAATCAGAGCATTCTCAGTTTTATGTCTGACCAGATTGTGCAGATATCAAAGTCCGCGACGGTCACCGAGGCTGCTCGCATCATGACTGAGCACCGCGTGAGTTCGATTTTAATTTTAGAGAACAAACAGCTGGTAGGCATCTTGACCGATCGTGACCTGCGGTCACGCATTCTTGCAGAGGGCAAAACGGGTGCCGTTTCTGTCTCTGAGGTCATGACAGAGAATCCCATATCCCTTGACGAGCAGAGCCTAACCATTCATGCACAGCTGCTGATGAGTGAGCGGAACATTCACCATCTGCCCATCGTCAATGCACGTCATGAGGCTATCGGCATTTTAACCGCTACGGATTTGCTTCGCAGTCAACAGTTGAGTCCTGTGTTGATGGTGTCCGAAATCAACCGCCAAACGGCCCTAGAGCCCTTGGCAGAGATTATGTCGCGACTGCCCAAGTTGGTAAACAATCTGATTCTGAGCGAAGTGAATGGCAGCGATATTGGCGAAATCATTGCCGCTATCTCTGACAGCCTGGCCCGTCAGATCATCAACATCTTTATCGCTGCAGAAGGACCGGCACCCATGGCCTTTAACCTGTTGGTGTTTGGCAGCCAAGCACGCTTTGACCAATCGTTGGGGTCAGACCAGGACAACGCCTTCATGCTTGAAAGAAGGCCAACGTCTGACGAATTGGGCTATTTTCTGCGTCTGGGCAAGATGCTCGCAGACGTTTTAAATGATTGTGGCTTTGATTACTGTCCTGGCAACATCATGGCATCTAACCCTGATTGGTTGTTGGATCGAAAAGATTGGCACAAGAAATTCCAAAAATGGGTCGCAGTACCCTCACCAAAATCCTTACTTAACGCCTCTATATTTTTTGATATTCGCAGTATCTATGGTGACAATGCGCCCGTAGATGCGCTCCAGAAAGACATCTTGGCACTGGCAAAGGCCAACAAGATATTTCAGGCAACCCTGACTCAGAACGCCATTCGACGACGTGCACCCTTGGGATTTTTCCGCGATTTTGTTTTGGATCGGACAGGGGCCAACAAGGACCATTTGAATCTCAAACACCACGGTTTGGCACTGATCAATGATTTGGCGCGCATCTATGCCTTGGCATCTGGTAGCAGTGAGACAGCGACCATAAAGCGGTTGCGCGACAGCCAAAAACGGGGTGTTCTTCCCAAGGAACATGCCAAAAATCTTGAAGACGGATGGGAATTTTTGTCTGAATTGCGGCTCAAGGCCCAACAAGCAAATTGGCAGAACACTGGCAATGCCACGGCATTTATGGACCCATCAACACTCAGCCAACTTGAACGCCAGCACCTAAAATCAACTTTTAAGGTCATCTCTCAAGCCCAAGACAGCGCGCAACACGCCTTTGCAAGAGGCCTAGGGTAATGCTTTCTTGGCTAAAGCGCCGAAAGGCCTATGGGCGTCTTGTTAGCAGCATGAACCACCATTGGACCGAGCAAGGTTATTTGGTATTGGACATGGAGACCACGGGCCTGGATCCTGTCAAGGACCGTATCCTGAGCTTCGGATGGGTCATCATTGAAAAGGGCGGCATCCAGCTGCATTCTGCACAACACCTCTACCTTAAAGGCACCGAGGTCGACACCGCCTCTATAGGCATCCATCTGATTACTGACAGCGATCTCGAAAACCACGGTCAACCGCCCGAGAAGGCACTTGAAGCACTTCACAAGGCACTCAGTGGCAAAATTGTTGTCGCGCACCATGCGCCGATTGAAATTGCCTTCCTAAAGAAAATTTGGCTGGGTCTTAGTGATTCAGATGCTGATGTCCACATTTTGGACACCCTGTCGATAGAAAGGGTTCTGCTGTCTCGACGGCATGAGGGTATCAGTCAAAATGCGTTGCGGTTGGCTTCGTGCCGTGAGCGCTATGGCTTGCCAGATTATGCCGCACACGATGCCCTCACTGATGCCCTCGCCACGGCAGAACTGTTGGTGGCACAGGCTTACCATCTGGGCAACAAAACCACCTTGGAATCACTGTTTCGCATGGGCGGAAAGGCCGTTTCACTGCAGGGAAAACCAGAATCTGAGGCTGTATCCCCTATCGCCCAGCTATGATCCACCGCTAGACGCAGATTCAACCCCATAGAGGTCAGTGTGTAAAAAGGGGATCAACGCCAGTATCAATGCATGTTCATAATAGGACTGACGGTCGATAATATTGTGTGTCAACAGGCCCACAGCTCCCTGACTTTGCTTTGAATTCGTCTGACCAAACACCTGATCATCTGCATCGCCCAACTCATGTCCTTGTCGTACCAGTTTCGCAACAGCATCGGGCAGTATAAAGGCGGCTGTACGTGCCTTTCCGACCTGATGCAAGGTGCGAACGACCATCCAGGCGTAGGCCTCTAATGCATCACCTTCAAATTGACAGCCGCCCTCTAGCCCCACCCAATAGTCAGCTTCTGGATGCTGCCGTTGGCAATCGGCTGCACGGTTTTGTGCACCCAATAAGGTTTCACCATCGCTCATGGGCTGATCACTGACCCCCGATGCGGCTGAACACCCAGATAGCTGAATAAGGGTCTGGGGGAACACCCGCGTAAACGCACTTTCAACGGCCCGAATTTTTACCGGATTATTTGATCCCACAATGATGTGCATGATATACCACGCTAATGAAAGGACAGACTGGACGTTGCACCCATTTTCCGCCATCCTTTGGCAACAAAATTTTGGCACTCTAGGTTACTATCATAATGAAATTTGAGCAGATTACGATTGCAGTTGGCGCTATCGCTGCCTTGGCACTCGCCACCATAGCACCCTTCATCGGCGTCGGCCTGTTGCTTGTGTTGGTGTTGTTTCAGTGGCTCCGCTGGCACCGTTACCTCAATAATGCTGTGCAGATTACGCAACCCGTCAAAGACTATATGGTCGCCGACTCGGTGATGCTCATCAATGCCAACGGCATTATTTTAGATTGTAACAGGCAAGTTTTACCCATGTTTGGCTACGAGCGCTCAGAGGTCATTGGTCAGGCGATTGAATTTCTGATGGCTCCGAGCATGCAGAAGCCACACATACCATATGATACTGAGCGGTTGCCGGGCCACGCGCGAGGCACGCTTCGTGGCAAGCCCCGAAGCGCAAGTCAAGCTTCCGTGTGCCAAGAGACAGCGGGTTCTCTTTCCGGTTCGGCGTCGTCGCGTTCCTCTGCGCGGTCAACGTTCCAGTGCCACTGGGGGGGCGAAGAAAGCCTTCAGCTGGAGG
>CAWUUZ010000001.1:0-20660 GCA_963925745.1 uncultured Pseudomonadales bacterium | reverse complement strand
ACTGACCGCTGGTTTCATCCATGATCTTCTTATTGAGTTTGTTAAGCTCGTCAACGCGCAACTCTTGCTCAATCTGCGTTTGAATCGTACCAAAAAACCGTTTCGCCTTGCCGACCATCTTGCCGGCGGCACGCGCCGTTTCAGGCAGGCGTTCTGGGCCTACAACTACCATCGCGACGATGCCAAGAACAACCAGTTCCATGAATCCGATATCAAACATAGGGTCTAGGACTCAGCTTTGTCTTTGGCTTTCGTTTCTTCTGCCGTAAAGGTGGCGTCTTTTTGGTCGATTTTTGACGCAGGGGTATCGGTATCGGTATCGTCATTCATAGACTTTTTAAAGCCCTTGATAGCGCTACCAATATCCTTGCTGACTGACTTGAGTTTTCCAGTGCCGAACACCAAAACAACCAATACCAAAAGTATGACCAGCTGTGGCCAGCTAATATTTGCAAACATGAAATAGACCTCGTCGTTTTAGAGTGGGCGGTAACCGGTTTCTCGAATATCGCCCATTAAATGAAAATGCAGGTGGGGTACTTCTTGCCGTCCACCCTCACCACTGTTTGTTACCAACCGATAGCCTTCCTCTAACCCCGATTCTTTGGCAATCTGGGCAGAGGTCAGCAGCATATGAGACAACAGATCGCTGTCCTTTTCTGTTGCGGTCATCAAATTTTCAATATGTTTCCGTGGCACCAATAACAAATGTACCCGTGCGCGCGGTGATATGTCCGAGAATGCGATCATGTGTGCATCTTCGAAAGCGATTTTTGCAGGGATGTCTCCAGCAACAATCTTACAAAATAAGCAGTTATCACTCATGACTCTGTCCTGTTCCTTTTCTCAGTCAAACCGGATAAATCAAAACGTCTGGACAATTCATCCAAGACATCAGCATGGGTCAAATCGAGGTGGGATAACATCACCATCGAATGAAACCACAGATCAGCGGTTTCCTTGATCAACTCATTGCGTGTCTCTGGCGTATTTAACAGTTGGTGGTCCTTTGCTGCCAGTATCGCCTCTATCGATTCCTCACCCACCTTTTCGAGAATCTTGTTCAATCCCTTGTGGTGCAAGCTGGCGACATAGGACGTATCCGCTGGACTGGATTTACGTTGTTCAATGGTTTCTGTCAATGCTGTAAGAACGTCACGCACTGTATCACCCTCTAAAACTTAAAAAAACAAATATACCAGCGGCAGCAAACAACACTGGAACCAAAGGTTGAATCGCCGGCTGGAGGCTTGGCACCAACAATCCGCCTAACAGGCTTATGGACGCAAGCCAGCGCCACTGCCTTTTGTTCTCGGCCAGCTGCTGCTGTTTGAGACTTTCCTGTAACTGTGCCAAATGCTGTGCCTGCACTGCCTGCATGTCTTGCTGGGATTTTAAACCAGAAAAGATCAGATCAGGTAGTTGGGGTGCCTTTTCCAACCAACCGGGCGCGTTGCGCCAAGCCCGTTGTAAGGCCGTGACCGGATGCAAGCGGTCCTTAAACCAGGACTCCAAATAGGGTTTTGCTGTTGACCACAGATCTAACTCTGGATAGAGCTGTCGTCCCAGACCCTCAATATTCAACAGGGTCTTTTGCAAGAGTACCAACTGTGGCTGCACTTCCATATCAAAGCGGCGTGCGGTTTGAAACAGGCGAATCAACACCAGACCAAATGAAATCTCGGCCAGGGGCTTTTGGAAAATGGGTTCGCAGACAGCCCGAATGGCGCTTTCAAACTCATGTACGCGGGTGTCACGCGGTACCCATCCTGAATCCACATAGAGTTGGGCTACTTGGCGGTAGTCACGGTTAAAAAAGGCCAACAGTGTGAGGGCCAAATAGGCAAGGTCGGCCTCGGAGAGACTCCCAACAATGCCACAATCGATACCAATGTAGCTCGGGTCTTGGGGGTTTTCTTTGGAGACAAAAACATTGCCTGGGTGCATATCTGCGTGGAAAAAGCTGTCTCGAAATACCTGGGTGAAAAAGATTTCAACACCCCGTTCGGCCAGTTTTTTCATGTCAGTGCCCTGAGCGATCAATGCCTGGGTGTCTGATACGGGGATGCCGTCGATGCGCTCCATAGTGAGCACATGCTTACTGCTGAATTCCCAGTGGATAGCCGGAACATAGAGCAGTGAGGAATTCTCGAAATTGCGTCGCAGGGTCACTGCGTTGGAGCCTTCACGGATCAAATCCAGTTCGTCAAAAATGGTTTTGTGGTAATCCTCAACCACTTCGATGGGCCTTAACCGCCGACCATCGGGAATCTTGGTGATCCATTGCGCCAAGGTGGCTAAAAGCGCGAGGTCTTTTTCAATGACAAGGTGAATGTCTGGCCGAATGACCTTTACCACCACAGATTCACCGGTGTGTAAGGTCGCAGGGTGGACCTGAGCTACGGATGCAGAGGCAAGGGGTGTTTCATCAAAAAACTGAAACAGGGTGTCTACTGGCTGACCCAGTTGCGCTTCAATGATGGCGCGTGCCTGAGCGCCAGGAAAGGCAGGTACCTGATCCTGTAGCTTGGCCAACTCATCAGCAATGTCAGACGGCATCAAGTCTCTGCGGGTTGACAGAATCTGACCAAATTTGACAAAAACGGGGCCTAGCGCTTCAAGGGCTAGCCGCAGATTGACCGCAGGGCTGTTTTTGGGTGCTATCAACAGGCGCCAGGGCATCAGCCAAAGCAACAGACGAAAGCGAAAAGGCAGGTGCGCTGTCGGCAAGAAATAGTCCAGTCGGTAGCGTGACATGACCCACAGTACCTTGAGCATACGGCGTAAACGTCTCATGATTGGTCGGGTCTCATTTTTTGAAGCCGCAGAATTCTGGCTTCTAGCCTGTCCGCGTCAAAACGCATGGCTGAAATGGCAGTCGCGGTGTCACGGTAGGTACCGACTGTCAGCAGGGTGTCTGTTTCATATTGCCAGTAATTGTTCCAAGAACCAGATACACTTTTGTGTACATCCTGCGCAAAGACAGCGCCGAACTTGAATGCCGTTGCGAGCCAATGACCCGGTAAGTCACCAATTACATCGGCTATGCCGGCTTCCCAATCGATGTTGAGACTGCCCGCAATGGTTTGCATGCGTGTGAGTAATTGGGTGTTGCCACTGATTTCCATGCGCGTCGACATCAGCACCTGGTTTTTGTCTTTTTCCCGTGCGAGCGCCAAAAAATCGGTCATCTTTCCGGAGATGCTGGCATCAACAGCGTCGTCCCACTGTGACAACAGACGCACTGTGCCATCAGAGATGTGGACCCACAGCTGTACTTCTGGTTGTGTGCAGTTGACCCGTATGACCTGATCGTCAATATGGGCAAGTTGTTGCTGTGTGACGGGGTCGTACTGCAACGTCTTGTTTACCAAGGTCTCTAGGGCTGCAATCACTGCGAGCCGAGAAGTGATCATTAGGGTTTTACCCCACGGTGCAGGGCGACGATGCCCCCGGTCATATTGTGAAAGCGAACCTGAGCGAAATCAGCATCACGCATCATTTGAGCGAGGGTCTCTTGATCGGGATGCATTCGGATAGACTCAGCCAAATACTGGTAAGAGTCAGCATCATCGGTAACCAACTTCCCCATAAAGGGCAGCACCTTGAACGAGTATTGGTCATACACCTTGGTCAGCCATTCAAACTGTGGCTTGGAAAATTCCAAAACCAACAAACGCCCGCCCGGTTTCAGAACACGTTGCATTGAAGCCAGTGCCTTGTTTTTGTCGGTGACGTTGCGTAGACCAAATGCGATGGTGATACAGTCAAAATAGTTGTCAGGAAAGGGTAGGGTTTCGGCATTGGCTTGCACAAACTCAATGTTGTCTGCAGCGCCCTTATCAATCAGCCGATCGCGACCTACAGCCAGCATTGAGGCATTGATGTCTGCAAGAACAACCTGCCCCTTAGGGCCAACCAACTTTGAGAACAGCGCAGTAAGGTCGCCTGTGCCACCGGCAATATCCAGTACGCGATGGCCCTTACGGACGCCACTCAATTCAATGGTAAAGCGTTTCCATAACCGATGTACGCCAGCAGACATCAGGTCATTCATGATGTCGTATTTTTGTGCGACAGAGTGAAATACCGCTGCAACCTTTTCTTGCTTTTCGGCCACAGGAACCTGCTTGTAACCAAAATCGATGGTGTCTTGATCTGACATTGCCTGTGTCCGTATGAAGTGATGGTGGGTATTTTAAACGACTGTAGCCTAGAATTCACGGTAGAAATTGGATCGCGGGCCAGATCGGCCCGATCTTTCATACTTTAGCAGGTCTCAAGGGTTCAAGAGGCGCTTTACTGCTGTGTTTTGAACCATTCAAGCAACGCTGCAAGGGGCAGGGGTTTGGAAAACAAGTATCCCTGAGCCTGATCACAACCAATTGCCTTCATGATATCGCTTTGCTCTTGCTGTTCAATGCCCTCTGCGACTATCTCAAGTCCCATGGTTTGGGCGATCAACACGATGGCTTTGTTTAAACGCCTCGCTTTGTCATCCGTCAAAATGGTATCGACAAAGGATTTATCGACTTTAATTTGGTCGATGGGCAGGGTATTGAGGTGTGCGAGCGAGTTATAACCGGTACCAAAATCGTCCAAAGACACCTTAACACCCAAGGCACGATACTGCTGAAGGCGATTGATGAGCTGTTGTTGGTTTCGGCTGTCTGTTTCCTCAGTCAATTCAATGCAGAGTCTGTCGGCGGGTATGCTGTGCTGGGCTATCGTTGATACGAAGTATTCGTAGAAACTTTGGGTTTCAAGCACAGACGCAGACACATTTATTGCCATGGTCATGTCGGGAAAGCCCGCAGCAGTCACCGTGTTTAAATCTTCGCAGGCGCGATCAACAAGGAAGCGTTCTAACTCGTAAATCAGACCCGAGGTCTCGGCCACTGGAATGAACTTCCACGGTGGAATAAAGTCATCGCCCAGGGGCCATCGCATCAGTGCTTCTACACCGATGACTTTGCCGTCCTGATAGCGCACCTTTGGCTGATAGTGAAGCAGTAGCTGCTTGTCATTTAGCGCCGCCACCAACAGGGCAGCAAGCTCAAGACGTTCCTGAACTTCGATGTCCATTTCAGGTTGGTAGGTGACGTTACTGCCACGCTCACCCTGTTTCGAACGATGCAATGCCATGGTGGCTTTTCGGAATGCATTTTCAGCGGAGTCACACCCATTGGCGCCAATTAGCGTGCCAAAGCTGGCAGCGATGCGGATGTCCGAATGACCAATTTTTATCGGTGTTGCAAACGCCTGTTTGATTTTCTGAAACGATATCTCAGAGCTGCGGCCAAGGGTGGCGAAGGTGTCGCCATAGACGCGGGCGACAAAGATGCGGTCCTCTGCTATCGCCAATAAACGGCGGCTCACTTCAATCAACGTCGCGTCGCCTACTTCCTGTCCAAGACCATCATTGATGGTGCCAAAGCCATCAAGGTTCAAAAGCATGAGGGTATGCTGCTGCTCCTTGCCCAAAATATCATCCAGTTTTGCAATAAGGCTGGCACGGTTGGGCAGTTGGGTGAGCCGATCATTCCAAGCGATGTTGCTCAGCCGTTCAATCATGATCTGTTTTTCTAAACCAATGCTGATTGAAGACAGCAGCACATCTAAGGACTGTTGTTGAATGGAGGTTAACGCTAAGGGAACGCTAAAATGCAGATAAAATGCAGAGTTGCCAATATGAGCTACCTTGATGGCGGCCGGTCGTAGCGAAGCCATGTTCGCGTCCCTGGCTGTATCGCTGCTTCTGAATAAATCCATAAGTGGGTCTTGGGGTGCGATGACCAAACCTAGGAGGTTTTCGTAGGTGCCGGTTCCGGCCAAGCAGCGACAAACAGAAGGCTTGGGCGCTAAAACATGACGCACCATTAAAACGCTGTAGTCATAATGGGTCAGGGTCTGAATGCCCTGAATCGCTCTTAGGCAAAATGCCTCAAGGGTTGTTTCTTGCATCAAGCCATTGACGATCTTGTTGACAGCCTTCAAGTCATCCTGTGTCTGACGAAGCTTGTCGATTTGTTCGTAGGCTCTCAATGCTGCAGTGATAGCGGAAATGAGATGGACACGGGTTAATTCTGTTTTAAGACGGTAATCGTTGATGTCGTATTTTGAGACCACGTCCATTTCGGGTGCGTGGCCACTTTGGCCAGTGCGCAGAATGATGCGAATGTCATGGTTTTGAAGATCATTACGGATGGCCCGGACTACGCGAAAACCAGCGTCGTCTGTTTCCATGACCACATCTAAAAGTACGACAGCAAAGGTCGGGTCGTTTTTGAGTTTTTCGAGTGCTTCACTGCTGGAGTAGGCGTCGTGCAATTCAACCTTGCGGCCAAGAATCATGGCGCACTTGAGGCTCAGTCGGGTCACAAGATGAACATCTTCGTCATCGTCTACAACCAATATGCGCCAGGGTGCCTCGACATCGACGACCGAAATCTCAGAAATGTCAGGTTCATCTGCGAATTGCAGGAGATCGTTGTCCAGTTTTGACGCCATCAAAGTTGTTGCACCTATCGAGTCCCTCAGAAAAGACTGTTTGAATAAAATTCTGTACCGTTATTATAAAAGCATCGACCCCAAAAATCTTAAATCAGCGCTTTATCCTACGCATCAGCCTGTCAACAAAAAGCTGCATTACCTGAGTAGCCTAAAGGACAAAATCTGGCTCGTTTTCATAGGTATTGCTGCCAACCTTGCCGTTG
Source organism: uncultured Pseudomonadales bacterium (assembly GCA_963925745.1). Taxonomy (GTDB): domain Bacteria; phylum Pseudomonadota; class Gammaproteobacteria; order Pseudomonadales; family Natronospirillaceae; genus CAJXZL01. The sequence continues at coordinate 13,944 of CAWUUZ010000001.1, read as the reverse complement.
GCCTTTTAAAATGGGTGTTGGAAGTTTGCTTTGGGAATTCCAATCAGCATAGAATAAAGCGGCTACCAATGACGGGCAGGGCAAGCGTTATTTGAGGTCCAATGAGATCAAAAGTTGTAAAATTACAGCAAGCATGTTGGGAACTGATGCTCGCCGACCCCGAGGTCGCATTGGCGCAGGCCCAGGAATCTTACGACCTTGCCATTATCGGCGGTCATGATGCCTTGGTACCTTACTCTTTGAGACTGATCGGTCTGTGCCAGATGTACGGTGGTCAGTTTCCAGAAGCGGTTGTATCCCTTGAGCAAGCAATTGATGCTGCGTTGACACAGGCTGACACCGCATCCGTGGCGCGCTGCTATAACAATTTGGCTGCTACGCACTTCAGTATGGGGCAATTTAACATTGCCGCTCAGTATTATGAAACGGCACTGTCCTTGGCAAAACACCTCAATGACAAGAACGCTGCCTTCTCAATGCGCTGCAACCTCGCAGAACTCTACGAAACCTTAGAAGACCGTGTGGCGTGCGACCATCTTATCGAAATGCTGGACCGTGAAGACCTTACTGCTATTCCAGACGACACCGTCTGTGCTTACTACTATATAAAAATCCAACAGTGCCTCGATAACGGTCAGCTTGATCAATTCGCCGACTATTATGGGCGAGCAAGGGCACTAGCAATCCCTGGCAACTACCGCCAAATACTGTTCCAGTTGCAGGTTGCAGATACGCGTCGACGCTATTTGCAGGGTGATGAGCAGGCGGCCCTTCAGCAGGTAGAGGAACTGGTTTTAACGCCCGAATTTCACCTACAGGGTATTGACCGCTACAAGCTCTACCTATTGTTGGCGCAGTGGTATGTTGACGCGGGCTATCAAGACCCCGTAGAAGATTGTTTGCACCGCGCTTTGGCATTAGATGCAGTGCCCTGGCCCCATCAGATTTTGCGCAATCTTTTCGTTTTGGTTTCTGGGTATCTTGAGCAAAAGGGCGACTTTAAAAAGGCGCTGCACTTTGCCAACGAAGCCCACAGGTGGGCGCTTGATTTGCAGCAAAAAGAACGGGGTGTGATACAAAGCAGTCGGGCAAATGCAGCGAAAGCCTTAGCGCAAGAAACCGCACGTGTACACAAACGCCTCGAACACCGTGCACTTGAAATGGTTCATGAACAGACGCTACTGATCAATAAAATTGGTCGTTCACTCGCCAGCACGCTAGATCTGAAAGTCATGGGTGAGCGCCTGTTTGAAGCCCTGCTGGCAGCAATGCCCGTCACAACCATCTCCTTGGTTGAGTATGAGCTTGGCAGTTCCATCCTGAAAGTGCGGCTTGCCGTTGAAAAGGGTGTTGTTATCTCAGATGGTTTGGGCACCTTTGACGTTAAAAACACCTATTCGCAAAGGGTCATCAACAGCCATAAAACTGAGGTATGTAACGATTTTGGAACTGATGCTGATAAGATGCTTCTCGGGACAACGATCATGCCAAAATCGGCGCTGTTTCTACCGCTGATGCTCGGAGATCAGGTTTTTGGGGTCTGGTCGGTGCAATCGGAAGTTGACCATGCCTATCTGAATTCCCATACAGAATTGGTTGAAGCCGTAGCACCCTTTGTTGCCATTGCTTTCAACAACGCCTTGACCCATTTAAACAATGTTGAATTGATTGGCGCCCTGCATACCGAAAAGCTGGCCGTTGAGGTCGCGCATAAGGCCGTAGCGCATCAGGCACTCCATGATGAACTGACCGGGTTGCCCAATCGAATCGCTCTGTCTCAGTTCTTTTTAGAGGCTGTCGCTGCTGCAAGGCGCCAAGCGTCAACATTTCATATTCTATTTATGGATATGAATGGTTTTAAGCAGGTGAATGATACCCAAGGACACAGTATTGGCGATGAAGTACTTCGCGCCACCGGACTGCGTCTTAAAGGGTTTTTTCGTAATTCCGACTTTGTGTGTCGTCTGGGTGGCGATGAGTTTGTTGCCATAGTGCCCGCTTTTTCGGATAGGGGCCACATGGATCTTTTTATTGATCGCATCAGATCAAAAATTGCCAAAGACATGTCGGTTCATGACGTGGTTTTTAAACTGGGCGTGAGTGTGGGTTTGGCAACCTTCCCTGAAGATGGCGAGTCCCTAGATACCCTGTTGATGCATGCTGACAAAATGATGTATCAAGACAAGTTGGCAAAAGCGCATAAGCAGGCGTGACCATTGCCTCACAGCTTTGTTTAGGACCTTGAGGCTACAGGCGGTATTGGTTGTCGTTGAACGGTCTTTGCCAGCAACAGGCTAAACGCCCGCTGCCAAAGCAACGGCAATTTCCCCAGCTACCTTGGCATTGTTCAAAACCAAAGCGATATTGGTTTCCAGACTCTTGCCAGAGGTGAGTTCAGTAACGCGCTTGAGTAAGAAGGGCGTGATGTTTTTCCCCGTGATCTGCAAGGCATTTGCCTCGGATAAGGCGGTTTGGATGTGACCATCGATAAGCGCAGATGGCATGGCATATTCCTTGGGAACTGGATTGGCAATCACCGCGCCACCACCCAATTTCATTGCCCACTGTGTCGCTAAGAAGGCCGCAACCTCTGCAGCAGACTCCATTCTAAAATCGACGTCATAGGCACTCTCGCGGCTATAAAAGGCCGGCAGTTTCTGCGTTTGAAATCCCAGCACGGGCACGCCCTGTGTTTCCAAGTATTCGAGTGTGAGTCCAATATCCAGTATGGATTTCACCCCTGCACAGACCACTGCAACCGGTGTACGTCCAAGTTCTGTGAGGTCTGCGGAAATATCCATTGTCTCGGTAGCACCTCGGTGCACGCCACCGATGCCCCCAGTGGCAAAGATGTGAATGCCGGCCATGTTGGCAATGATCATGGTGGCAGACACTGTGGTAGCACCATGCTTTTTCTGTGCGACCACAAAGGGTAGGTCTCGACGCGAGCACTTCATGACCTTATCGCCTTCTTGCGCCAACAAACCAATTTCTTCAGGCGTTAAACCGACTTTCAGGCGGCCGTTTATCACCGCAATGGTTGCCGGTATTGCGCCTGTGGCGCGCACCTGGTCAGAGACCTGTTTTGCCATCTGGGCATTTTGGGGCCAGGGCATACCATGGGAAATAATGGTACTTTCGAGTGCAACCACGGCACGTCCCTGTGCTAGGGCATCGGCGACTTCGGGTAAAACATCGAGATAATGGGCGGTGCTTAAGAGAGCCATGTTGATACCTTTTTAAGTGACAATTCAGGGTTGTTTGCACCAGAGTAGCCTAGGGTGATGGCGGCGCAAATTTGAGCGAAACTGAGGCGTTCTAGGCCGGTCAATAATCGAGATTCTGCAACAACAAAGCCTGATAGCAGCGCATCGCCTGCGCCATTGTCGCTTATGATGGTCGCGGCCAATGGTCCCTGATGCAGGATCCCATTGGCGTCACCGTAGGCCACGCCCTCGGCGCCCAAGCTAAGCAGTACCTGAGAAACACCCAGTGCCAGCAATCTTGAGATAATGTCGTCATAGGACTGGGTGGGGCCCAAGAGTGCAAAGGCTTCCGCGCGATTGAGTTTTAATGTGTGAATGCGGTGTAACCAGGGTAAAAGTTTGACTGCCTTGGCCTGTGACACACAGTCGACATAGCAGGGCGGTGTTGTCTCTGGTCGAAATACCTCGGCCAGTGCAGACGCCGTAAGATTGCTATCCAGTAACAGACCGGCAGCCTGGGAACGATACCCCAGGGTGGGTGCCAATAAGGCGGCATCCAACTGGTCTATGATGGTCATGTCGGCGATGGCGGCTTGGAGTGCGCCCTCTGAATCAACAATCGACAGGTAGCGGCTGGTGGGGAAACCTGATAGCCGAAACATGCTGTCGACCTCGATTCCCGCATCACGGCAATGGGAAACCAACCAATCACCCGAACGGTCTTGTCCAACCACTGAAATCAACCGCGTTGGCAGGCCAAGGCGCGCTAAATTTTCGGCCATGTTGCGGCCGACACCACCCGCGGTTTCAACCACGGTTCCGGGATAGGAATCAGCACCCTCGATCGCAGAGAATGCCTTACCCTGTACATCAAGATTGCAGCCGCCAATCACGAGCCATTCATTTTGCGAGGGGAATACATACCCCTTGCCTGTGATGAGACCCTTGCGCATCAGACGGCTGATGTGTCCTGCTGCGGCATTGCGAGAGATACCGAGGCGGTCAGCCAAGTCTTGCTGGCTTAACAGTGGCTCGTCTTTTAATAGCGAAAATACACGTTGCTCTTGGGTAGCCATAAGTTGCTTTTGTTTTATCTATGTAATTAATGTTGCATGTTATTCCCGAATGAACCCGCTGTCTAGTGATCCCCCTAATGAGCCGACGCAGAAACCAGACCGTTAAAAAGGCGCAGTGTAACGTTAAAAGGTTAGGTATACTCCAAGGCATAGGGTTTATGGCAGTCACGACAGGAGGCAATTGTGGTCAAGGTATTGGTTAATGGCGCCAAAGGGCGCATGGGTTCAGCAGTGATGGCTGCAGTTGGGCAAGCTGAGGGTCTCACACTGGTCGGTGGGATTGACCGTGGCGACGATTTGGCGACATCGATTCAGACACTGAAGCCCGATGTTGTGGTGGATTTTACGGTGGCCTCATCAGGATTCGACAATGCCTGTACCATTTTAAGTCAGGGTGCCAGACCCGTTATGGGCACATCAGGATTTCAAAAGGACCAGGTCGAGGTGTTATCAGCCTTGGCACAGGTCCATGGACTCAGCGGCTTGATCGCGCCCAACTTCTCTTTGGGAGCTGTCTTGATGATGAAGTTCGCTGCCGAAGCAGCGCGTTATCTCCCCGATGTGGAGGTGGTTGAAATCCACAGTCCGCAAAAAGAAGAAAGTCCGTCAGGGACTGCGATTCGAACAGCAGAGCTGATAGATGCCGCACGACAGGAAGTGAGCGCAGTGGCTACCGGTAAGGAACTGTTGGCTGGCGCCAGAGGCGCAACGCTGCATAACGTTAGGCTGCATGCACTGCGGTTACCCGGCGTCGTAGCACAGCAGACCGTGCTCTTTGGTGGCAATAGCGAAACCCTCAAGATTGAACATCAGTCGCTTGATCGCGCCTGTTTCATGCCCGGTGTGATACTGGCTTGCCGCAAGATTGGCGACCACAAGACCTTTCTGTTTGGGCTTGAGCACCTGTTAGATTGATCGCAACCAGTCACATTTAGGGAGACTTAATATGTATGCAACACTCTTGGCGTTACACCTGCTCGGACTCGTCATGGGATTAGGCGGAGCGATTGGCAGCCGGATGACCGGCGACTTTGGTCGTGAGAATCCCAATCTAAAGGTATTTCCCTTGGCGCAAAAATTCGCACGTCTTAATGCCTGGGGTTTGGTTGTGTTGTTGGTTACCGGTGTCTGGCTGACGCTAAAACTGCAACCTGACATGACCCTACTGACCTTTCAAATAAAATTGGCCTTGGTGGTCTTGCTGGTGGGTTTGTCGGGTGTTATTCACATGAACCTAGCGCGTTTTAAGCGCAGCGGAGACAGCGGCCTGTTGGCCAAGAACCGCCCCATTCAATTGGTCGCTATGGTGACAACGGTGGCCATCGTCGGTTTTGCCACCGTCACCTTCTATTAAACCAACAAATGTCCGCTAGGGATGCCGAGTGATAAGCACTCGGAGTCCTTGGCAGAGGATATCTGCACGCCCAATGGCCTCTAAATTGTCAGACAACAGCTTGGTTTGGTGCGCAATTTCGGCCGGTCTGACATGTTGGTTAACCAGCTGTAATGCCTCAAGACGCGCAATCTCAGCTTCCAAACTGTTTCGTGCCTGTGCGGTGGCAGTTGCAATAATGTCTGGCAATCGCGTTGTGGCCTGAGCAATACCCAACTGGTACATAGACTCAATGGTGGGGCGTATTTGCGCCACAATGGGTTGGGTCTTTTGTTTCCCGATCGGCTCAACCAGGTTGTTGAGTTGGTCAAAAGACACCGCATGTCCCAGGTCTTGGCCATTTTGATTTAGCAGCAGTCTAAAGGGTTGTAACGGTAAGAACCGACCAACCTGTAGAGCGTTGTTTGCCTGGGTTTCTACCGTAAACCACATTTCTAAGAGTAGGGTCGCTGGTGGCAGGGCTTTCAAGGGTAAGGCAGCCAAACAGAGGTTGCCATGTTCGCCGGCACGGATCAGTTCCATCGACTCTGTCACCATGGGATGTTCCCAGGTTAAGAAATCCATGTCGTCACGCGACAGTGCCTGTCTGCGGTCAAAGGTAACGGTATTGCCGTCTTCTTTGAGCCCGGGAAACTCTGCAAAAACCATGTGTTCATTGGGTTTGATGATGGTGGCATGAGCGCTGTGTGGCTCAGTCTCCAAACCAAAATTGGTAAACACAGATTCCATATAGTTCTGTAGGGTGTCGGTGTTGGATTCCTGCTCTATCAGGGTAATGAGCTCAAGGGCAGGCGCCATACGACAGCTATTGCGCTCTAACAGGGCGTCCCGACCTTCATGCAATGTGGCCACAGCCTCTGCAGCAAAGGCTTCAGTCTCAGAGACCAGGGTGGCAAACAGTTTCGGATCGGGTGTTTCGAGCAAGGCAAACAAGCGACTGCGAAAATGGCTGTAAATAGGGTGTCCTGCAGAACAACTCTGCTCGAAGATGCCAATACCCTTGTTTAACCAGTGAAACAAGGCTTCCTGTGCGGTATCGCGCAAGTAGGGCGCATGTATCTGGATCGATTCGGTCTGGCCGATACGGTCTAAACGACCGATACGCTGTTCCAAAAGGTCAGGGTCTTCAGGCAGATCGAACAACACCAGATGGTGTGCAAACTGGAAGTTGCGGCCTTCACTGCCAATTTCAGAACAAATAAGTACCTGAGCACCCTGATCTGGTTCTGCGAAGTAGGCAGCAGCGCGATCGCGTTCAATCAGCGTGAGGTCTTCATAAAAGGAGGCAGCACGGATTCCTGCACGCAGGTTAAGGTGCTTATCCAGCGCCAATGCGGTCTCGGCATAGTGACAAATCACCAACACCTTTTGACCCTTGAGTGACTGAAGGGTCTTGATGAGCCATGAAACGCGCGGGTCAATGTCGAGCCACAGGTCTTCAGGCAGACTCTGTTCGGGGCGTAACGCTGCCAAACCTGTGGTGGTGAGATACTGTTTGGGGCAATCCAAGGGATAGCTGTGCAGTTGACGCTGTGGAAAGCCCTTGATGGCGGCACGGGTGTTTCGAAACAGCACACGTCCGGTGCCGTGCTGATCGAGTAAGACATCAATCACACTGTCAGCATCGGTTCCCAATGCGGGTGTGCGGTCGCCTAACCAGACCTGAACAGGGGCGATCAGGGTGTCGGTCAAGCTGCCTGCGGCAACCAGCTGTTGAACCAAGACATTGAGTTCTGCAAATTGGCTCTGTTCTTCAATAAAGACATCCAGATCGTGAAAACGGGCTGGATCCAGCAAGCGCAACCGGGCAAAGTGACCTGCAAGGCCGACCTGCTCAGGGGTTGCCGTTAACAGCAAGAGCCCAGCCGTTTTGGCAGCCAGTTGTTCGACAAATTGGTACTCTGGACTTGCCTGCTCGGGTTTCCAAGCCAGGTGGTGGGCTTCGTCAACGATGACCAGATCCCAGCTCGCAGCCAAGGCATCTTCCTGTAGTTCGGGGTAATCCATAAACAGGGAGATAGGTGCAATGATGCGCTGTTCGGTATCAAAGGGATTGATGTCAGCATCGGCTTCAAGCAAGGCCAAGACACGGCCGGCATCAAAGGCAGAAAAGGGCAGCTGGAACCGACGTAGCATTTCTATTAACCACTGGTGCATCAGGCTGTCAGGAACCAGAATAAGCACACGCGACGCCTGACCAGTGTGCATCTGCTGATGCAAAATCATGCCCGCTTCAATGGTTTTTCCGAGGCCGACTTCGTCAGCCAGCAACACGCGAGGTGCGTGGCGTTTGGCAACCTCATGGGCAATATAGATTTGGTGTGGCAACAGGTCTGTGCGCGAGCCCAGCAAACCTTTTACAGGAGATTGTTGCTGTCTGTGAAGGTGTTGGATGGTCGCAATGCGCAGGCGGTAGTCGGGTATGCGATCTATCTGGCCTGCTGAGAGCCGTTGAATGGGGGTTGTTAACTGTATAAAGCAACTCAGATCCATTTCTGTAATCTGGATGTCCTCACCCGTGATGTCGGTACAGAGGTAGAGGTGGGTGCCGCGCAAGTCGAACACCTCTTTGACCGTAAAGCTGTCGCCGCTGATGTTGCTAACCGTATCGCCTGCCCGATACACAATGCGACTCAGGGGCGCAGATTCAGCAGCATAGGTGCGCGAATCTTCAACTGCAGGGAAGGCAACGGTTACGCGCCGGCCAGATACTTCGGTGACAACACCCAAGCCCATCTTTGGTTCAGAAATGCTAGCCCATCGCTGGCCCACCATAAAATTCATGACAGTTCCTTAGAGAAGAAATAATGGTTCATTGTTTGGTCTGCTGGTGGTCTTTTACCGCGAAAGCGTTAGCAGACAATGCCGCATCGGGGTGATACGGCAGCGCATCGTTCGTTATTTATTCCAGTATGTCTGAAGCCACATAGTAAACCGGGTCTTCGAGCATATTGATTTCGCAGAGATCGCCAGCCTTTCGTAACAGGGTGCGGCATTCTGGGCTGACGTGACGAATGTGAAGTTGCTTGCCCTGAGCAATATATTTATCAGCAAGGCCGTCTAGGGCTTCAACACCTGAGTGATCTGCGATACGGCTGTGCTGCAGTTCGATAATAACGTCAGCAGGGTCCGTTTCTGGGGTAAACAATTCTTTGAAGTTGGCAACAGAACCAAAAAAGATCGGTCCATTGATTTCATATATTTTGCTGCCATTTTCGTCAATGCTGGTTTTGGCATGAATGGTCTGCGCATGTTTCCAAGCAAAGACCAACGCAGAGACAATCACACCAACCACGACGGCCATGGCGAGGTCTGTTGCAACGGTAACACCCGACACCAGGACGATAACGATGGCGTCAGATTTTGGAATTTTGCGAATGATGCGGAATGACGACCATTCAAAGGTACCCAAGACCACCATAAACATCACACCAACCAAGGCTGCTAGGGGGATCATTTCGATCAGGGGCGAGGCAAACAGAATGAAACACAGCAGCAGTATGGCCGCGGTGATGCCTGATAGCCGTGTTCGGCCACCGGAATTGATGTTGATCATGCTCTGACCGATCATGGCGCAGCCGCCCATGCCACCAAAGAAGCCATTGACGGTGTTCGCAAAGCCTTGACCAAGACACTCTTGGTTGCCCTTGCCACGGGTGTTGGTGACCTCGTCAATCAGGGTCATGGTCAGCAAGGATTCAATCAGACCCACCGCTGCCAAGATAAAGGCATAGGGCAAGATGATGCGCAGTGTTTCTAGGGTAAAGGGCACATTCGGAATGGAGAATGAAGGTAGGGTGCCATGCAAGGACGCGGTAGCAGCCTGTTCTGCAGGAAGCATGTCTTTGACAAAGTCGATAACATTGCGGGCGTCTAGCTGGAAAAATATGGCGATACCCGTTACCACCAAAATGGCGGCAAGCGATGAGGGTATCGCTGTGGTGAACTTGGGGAGAAAGTGGATGATGGCCATGGTCAGTAACAGCAAGGCGATCATGGTATAGAGGGTGCCACCTTCCATCCATACCCAGACGTCATTGGCATCCTTAACCATAAACTGGCTCAGCTGTGCCAAAAAGATCACGATGGCAAGGCCGTTTACAAAACCCAACATGACAGGGTGTGGTACCAGACGGATGAACTTACCCATGCGCAAAGCGCCTGCCGTCATCTGGAAGATGCCCGCCAAGATAACTGCAGCAAACATGTAGTTGATGCCGTGTTCGGCTACCAGACTCACCAGTACAACTGCCATTGCGCCGGTCGCACCTGAGATCATGCCAGGTCGGCCACCAAAGACAGCGGTCAACAAGCCCATCATAAAGGCAGCATACAAACCCACCATCGGCTCGACACCTGCTACAAAGGCAAAGGCAACCGCCTCGGGTACGAGTGCGAGAGACACGGTGATGCCTGACAAAATATCGTCTTTAGCGCTAATGCGATGGGCGCGAATAAGGTCAAACATCGGGTGTGGCTCCTCGGCAAGGATGGGTTAAAAAAGGGTGGCGGACTATAGCAGATGTTGCCCTGCTAATCTAATCAGTGGCCAAGGCAGGTCAAAAGAAAAACGCGGCAGTGAAAAACCGAATTGTCCAATAATCCTGTATGACCAGTATAGGGGTGTTTTGCTAAAGGCACCTGCCAATCGTCTCTGCGGACGACTGACGGTTGCCGATCGAGGCAGTCAAGGGTTAGAGGTATTCAACCCTATCAATTTCGTACTCGGTATCACCCTTGGGGGTTTTAACGACAATAACGTCCCCAGCCTCTTTGCCCATCATGGCGCGAGAAACGGGTGAGGTCACAGAGATTTTAGACAGCTGCACGTTTGCTTCATCTTCACCGACAATCTTGTAGGTTACCGACTGGTCGTTTTCCATATTGACCAGGGTGACCGTGGTGCCAAATATGACCCTGCCCGTGTTGGGAAGCAGGTTGAGGTCGATCACCTGTGCATGAGACAGCTTGCTTTCAATTTCGTTGATACGACCTTCAGCAAAGCCTTGCTGTTCGCGGGCAGCGTGGTACTCAGCATTTTCTTTGAGGTCGCCATGTTCACGTGCCTCAGCAATGGCTTTGATAATACGCGGCCTGTCGATGGTTTTGAGACGCAGCAATTCTGCTTGCAGCGCTTTTTCGCCTTCAACGGTCATTGGAATACGGCTCATCTAGTTCAATCCCTTGTGCAAATCTTGTAGCCGACGCACGGGCGAATCTGCCATGTGCTGTCTCGCCATTATGGTGGCCTGGGCGCCTGCAAGAGTGGTGGTGTAATACACTTTGTGCTGGAGTGCATTGCGTCGAATTTCTGAAGAGTCGTCAATCGATGCACGGCCTTCGGTGGTGTTGATGATGAAGTGTACTTCGTCATTCTTGACCATGTCCACCATGTGTGGCCGACCTTCCTTCACCTTGTTGACCAACGCACAGTCTAAACCAGCATCGCGAATGGCCTGTGCGGTGCCTGTGGTGGCATAAATTTCATAGCCCAGTGCCACCAGATTTTGAGCGACATCTATGATGCCGGCCTTGTCGCTGTCCTTGACGCTGATAATGACACGACCCTTCTGGGGTATAATGGCACCAGCGCCCAAGGCCGCTTTTCCAAAGGCTTCACCAAAGGTGTTGCCGGTTCCCATCACTTCACCTGTGGACTTCATTTCTGGACTCAAAATGGGGTCGACACTGGGGAATTTGTTAAAGGGGAACACCGCTTCTTTAACGGAGTAGAAGTTGGGGATGATTTCAGTGGTGAATCCCAGATCCAACAGGCTTTTGCCCATCATCACCTTGGCAGCGATCTTAGCCAAGGATTTGCCGATGGCTTTAGAGACAAAGGGAACGGTACGAGAGGCGCGTGGGTTTACTTCGATGACATAGAGCTCACCATCTTGCAGCGCCATCTGGACATTCATCAGACCACGGACATCAAGTTCCAATGCCATCTGGGTGACCTGTTGGCGAATTTTATCCTGAACTGCCGCAGACAGATTGTAGGGTGGCAGTGAGCAGGCTGAGTCACCCGAGTGCACACCCGCTTGCTCAATGTGCTGCATGATGGCGCCGATCACGACATATTTGCCATCGCTGACGCAGTCAATATCGACCTCAATGGCATTGCTCAAAAAGCGGTCTAGCAATACTGGGGCATTGTTAGAAACCTTGACCGCAGTTTTCATATAATGAACCAGCTCAGATTCTTGGTAGACAATTTCCATGGCGCGGCCACCCAACACGTATGAAGGGCGCACTACCAGAGGGTAACCAATAACGGCTGCCTGAATAAGCGCCTCTTCGGCACTGCGAACCGTGGCATTTTCAGGTTGTAGGAGTCCGAGGTTTTGAACCATTTTTTGAAAACGTTCGCGGTCTTCAGCACGGTCGATCGCATCTGGACTGGTGCCGATGATGGGGACGCCTGCTGCTTCAAGAGCACGGGCCAGCTTCAAGGGGGTTTGGCCGCCATACTGCACGATCACACCAATGGGCTTTTCAATCGCCGCAATGCTCAGGACGTCTTCTAGGGTGACCGGCTCAAAATACAAGCGGTCTGAAATATCATAATCGGTCGACACGGTTTCAGGGTTACAGTTGACCATGATCGACTCATAACCTTCTTCGCGTGCCGCAAATGAGGCATGAACGCAACAGTAATCAAATTCGATACCCTGACCAATACGGTTTGGACCGCCACCCAGAATCATGATCTTGGGCGTGTCATTGGGTCGAGATTCACACTCTTCTTCATAGGTTGAATACATATAGGCCGTGCTGGTAGAAAACTCAGCAGCACAGGTATCAACACGTTTGAAGACAGGGGTCACGCCCATCGCCAGGCGCTGCTCCCTGACCAGGTGTTCTTCGGTCTGTAGCAAATGTGCCAGTCGCGCGTCTGCAAAGCCTTTGCGCTTTAGCGCGCGCAAGCTGACGTCACTGACATCTTTGAGCTTTTGGGTAGACAGGCGGTTCTCTTCGAGGATCAGATCTTCGATCTGCACCAAAAACCAAGGGTCTACATGGGTATGGCTGTGGATTTCTTCTAGGCTCATACCGGCACGAAAGGCATCACCGATATACCAGAGTCGTTCTGGTCCGGGTTCTTTTAATTCATGGGTAAGGGTTTCAAGTGTTAGGGGGGTGTCATCCTCTGCCTTGGTATCAAAGCCGCTACTGCCCACTTCCAGACCACGCATCGCCTTCTGTAGGGATTCTTGGAAATTACGGCCAATGGCCATGACTTCGCCAACAGATTTCATCTGGGTAGAGAGTCGGTCGTTTGCCTGAGGGAATTTTTCAAAGGCAAAGCGTGGAATCTTGGTGACAATATAGTCGATAGAGGGCTCAAAAGAGGCGGGGGTTTTGCCACCCGTAATGTCATTTTGCAACTCATCGAGGGTATAGCCGACAGCCAATTTGGCAGCAATCTTGGCAATGGGGAAACCCGTTGCCTTGGATGCCAATGCCGATGATCTGCTCACGCGTGGGTTCATCTCAATAATAACCATGCGGCCCGTGTCGGGGCAGATGCCAAACTGAACGTTAGAACCACCGGTCTCGACACCAATTTCACGCAATACCGCCAAGGAGGCGTTTCGCATGATCTGGTATTCTTTATCCGTCAGGGTCTGTGCTGGCGCTACGGTAATGGAGTCGCCGGTGTGAACACCCATGGCGTCAAAGTTTTCAATGGCGCAGACAATGATGCAGTTGTCTGCCTTGTCGCGCACCACTTCCATCTCAAACTCTTTCCAGCCGATCAGTGATTCATCGATCAGAAGTTCAGAGGTTGGAGACAGATCGAGACCACGGGTACAGATCTCTTCAAATTCGTCTTTGTTATAGGCGATGCCACCACCGGTGCCACCCATGGTAAACGAAGGGCGGATAACAGTCGGGAAGCCTAGGAATTCTTGGATTTTCCAAGCAGATTCCATGTCGTGTGCAATGCCAGAACGGGGCGTGTCTAACCCAATGCTTTTCATCGCCTTATCAAAGCGTTCGCGGTTTTCTGCCTTGTCGATTGTGTCTGCATTGGCGCCGATCATTTCAACGCCGTAACGCTCCAAAACACCGTGTTTGGCGAGATCGAGTGCACAGTTTAGGGCGGTTTGACCGCCCATGGTTGGCAGCAAGGCATCTGGCTTTTCGAGGGCAATGATTTTTTCAACCTCTTGCCACACGATGGGTTCAATATAGGTTGCATCGGCCATGGAAGGGTCGGTCATGATCGTCGCTGGGTTAGAGTTGACGAGGATGACGCGGTAGC